>CAZHGF010000006.1:6780-13089 GCA_964531945.1 uncultured Gammaproteobacteria bacterium
GGGTTATCCTTCCCCTTCTTCCCTCATGCCTTTGAAAGTTTTGACTTTTCTCCCTATAAAGTAGTTATATCTATAACTTCTTCATTTGCTAAAGGCATCATTACTAAACCACAAACGAGGCATATCTGTTACTTGCTTACCCCAACCCGTTTTTTATGGACCAACGCAGAGCTTTACTTAAGACAAAGAAAGATTGCTGCGTCAGCGTACTGGTTTGCGCAAAAATTAAGAAAATGGGATTTTTACGCAGCTCAACGGCCTGATGAGATACTGTCAATCTCAAAAACGGTAGCTGCGCGATGCGTGAAGTATTATCGGAGAAAATCACACGTAGTTTATCCCCCTTTTGATAGCAGTTATTGGGCTTATGTAAAGCAAAATTTATTGTTAAAGCAAGGCCAGCTAACACAAAACAATGAAAAGTTTTTCCTTGTTGTGTCCAGGTTAGAGCCCTATAAAAGAGTAGATATGCCTATTCATGCATTTAACACACTCAGTAATTTTTCTCTTATTATCGTGGGAAAAGGCTCCCTTAAGAAAAAACTTCAACAAACGGCTCATAAAAATATCTCATTTAGGGAGTCACTTTCAGATACGGAGCTTGCCTGGTTGTACGAGAATGCTCAAGCACTCATTATGCCGCAAGAAGAGGATTTCGGGTATGTCGCATTGGAAGCGCAGTTTTTTGGTTGTCCAATCATTTCCTATAACAAAGGAGCAGGAGCAGAAACGATTATTGAGGGGAAAACCGGTTTATTTTTTGATGGAGGAGTATCCAGTTTGATAGCATGTATTGAAAGATTTCAACAGATATTTTACAATGTAAAGCAAACAACAGCGCAGTATGGGCCAAAACATACCATGAAATTTTCCACTGATTTATTTAAAGAAAGAATCAGCAAATTGATTAACAATTAACCTATTCATCATCAATGAAAGCAGTTATTTTTGCAGGAGGTGTTGGAACACGACTCTGGCCACTATCTAGAAAAAAATCTCCAAAACAGTTTGAAAAAATTATCGGTGAAAAATCTACGCTACAAATAGCGGTAGAACGATTACTTCCTGAATTTCGTCCGAATGACATCTATATATCAACGGGTGCTTCTTATGTTGATATAGTAAAAAGTCAGCTTGCAATTATTCCTGAGGGTAATATTATCGGAGAACCGGAGATGAAGGATGTTGGTCCGGCAGTATGCTATATGATGGGATACCTCACAAAGCGGTTTCCTCATGATTCCGTTGTAATTTTGTGGAGCGATCATCTTGTAAGGAATGTAGAAAAGTTCAAAAGAATACTGCTTACCGCGGACAAGATGATTAAAGATAACCCAGAAAAAATAGTATTTATTGGTCAACAGCCCCGTTTCGCTTCGGATAATCTTGGATGGATAGAAATGGGAGATGTCGTTAAAAGGGATGGCGCGATAGAATTCAGGAAGTTTACAGGATTTAAATATCGCCCGGATCGAGCTCTCGCTGAAAAATACTTTCACGATAATAAATACTGTTGGAATCTCGGATACTTTGTTTCGACACCAAAATTTGTTTATTCCCTATTTAATAGGTATGCGCCAGAAGTATATGAACTCACCGAAAAAATACATAATTTCTCAGGAAATCTGAATTTTTTAGATGAGTTCGCCCGCTATTATAGGAGAATGCCTAAAATAAATTTTGATAACGCTGTTTTAGAGCAGCTTGATAAAGATAATGCCTATGTCGTAGTAGATGATATCGGATGGAGTGATGTGGGAGCGTGGGAAGCCCTCAAAGAAGCATTAGCGGAGAATAGAGATGATAACATTACCAAAGGAAAGGTGCTTCTAGAAGATTCAGTAGATAACTTGGTATATAATTATGAGAGCAGTAAACTTATAGTAGGTATTGATATCAACGATTATCTGATTGTCAATACATCCGACGTTCTTCTTATCGCTAAAAAATCTTCTGTGTCTAAGATCAAACAACTGGTAGAAAGTTTCAAGGGAACAGAGAACGAGATATTAACATAAGCAACATTCTTCATTATGAGTACTATAACTATAATTTGTTAGAATATTCCTCATGCTTGAAGAGTCACTAGTGACCGGTAAACGGTACGATAGATATTTAAAACGTTATTTTGATGTTATTTTAGCAGCCTTTTTGCTGATTCTTTTTACTCCTATAAGTTTAGTAGCGGTGATTGCTATCAAGACGAGCTCTCATGGCCCTATATTTGCTGATGTACCAGAAAGAATTGGTCAATGGGGTAAAAAATTCAAGATGTATAAATTCCGGTCCATGGTTGAAAACGCCCACTATCTCTTGCGTACAGATCCAAAACTGAGACAGTTATTAGAAGAGTATAAAAAAGGAAGTTATAAGCTGAAAGAGGATCCAAGGATTACTCTTATAGGCAAATTCATTCGGAAGCATTCTATAGATGAGTTACCACAGCTTATTAATGTCATTCGGGGAGATATGAGTATCGTTGGGCCCCGGGCTTATTATCCTGATGAGCTAGAGAACCAGCAAAAAAAATATCCTTATACGAAAAAACTTGTCGCAAAAGTCTTATCAGTAAAGCCTGGTATTACTGGTCTCTGGCAAGTGAGTGGCAGATCAGAGATTAATTTTGATAAAAGGATTGCAATTGATGCCAAATATGTAGATAATATGTCTTTATGGAAGGACTTGAAAATCATACTAAAAACTCCGCTCGTTATGCTAACGGGTAAAGGAGCGGTATAGACTTTTCATCAAATTTTCTCTATAATGAAGTTTCCAAATGTATGAAAAGAAAGAAGAAAATGAAACTACTGCTACTGTTTCTTTTTCTGGTTTTGTTTGGGTACTTTTTCATCATTTCGCCTATGATTCAGATCAGACAGCAGTCAGATAAAGTATTTACAGCAGGAAAAGAACTAAAGTCAGCTTTTCAAAAAAATGACATCGATGCGGTAAAAGCCAAGTTCAAAGATTTTCAGTCAACGTATAGCGATTTTCAAAAGAGCGCAAAAAATTTGTACTGGGCTTCGTTTATCCCCTATGTGTCTGACTTTAAAAACGGTGTTGAGGCTGGTATATATCTCCTGAAAGCGGGAGATGAATCTATAGAAGCAATCTATCCCTATGCTGATCTGGTAGGATTTAAGAAAGGACAATCTTCGTTTGTCGAAAAATCAGCGGAAGATCGGCTACAGACTGCGGTGGTGACGCTTGATAAGGTCTTAAGTAAAGTAGACACGATTTCTTCAAATATCAATGAAGCCGAGAAAAGAATAAATGCTATCAATCCAAAACGATATCCTGAAAAAATCGGTGATATGATCGTGCGTGATAAAATTGCGAGTTTACAGGAACAGTTTATCGGTATATCTTCTCTCTTTGTAGACGCGAAACCACTACTGAAGAAAATGCCTGAGATCTTCGGTAAAGACAAAGAAAAAACCTATCTTATACTTTTCCAGAACGAAAATGAACTCCGCGCAACCGGTGGATTTTTGACGGCATATGGCATTTTTAAAGTGAAAAATGGCAAGATTTCCATAGAAAAGTCTGAAGATATATACTCACTCGATAATAGCATTTCCAACCACCCAGAGGCTCCCGATAAGATATTAAAATATCATAAGGGTGTTTCTCGCTTTTATATCCGCGATAGCAACCTTTCTCCTGATTTCGTAGAGTCAGTAAAATTATTTGAGTCACTCTATCAAATGAGCGGATCCAAAATCAATTACGACGGTATTATTACCCTTGATTCCAAGGTGCTTGTTGATATGTTGACAATCTTTGGTGATACAGAGGTGGATGGGGTTGTATTATCTGCAAAGCCGGATAAACGGTGTGATTGTCCTCAGGTGATATACCAATTGTTTGATATGGTTGATCGGCCAGTAAATTATTTTAAAACCAATAGAAAAGGCATACTGGGTGACTTAATGTATGCTCTTTTTTACAAAGCGATTGGTTTCTCACCTTCAAAATACTGGGGTACGTTAGCTCAGACAATGTTTAAGAATCTTGATGAAAAGCATATTCTCCTTTATTTTAAAGATCCGTCACTTCAATCTTCTATCGAAAAATTAAACTATGCGGGAAGAATCAATAAGTATGATGGAGATTATCTCCATATTAGCAATGTGAACTTCGCGGGAGCCAAGTCTAATCTTTTCATCACAAAAACAACCACTTCACAGACGAAGATCAATGGAAATTCTATTAAACGAGAGGTAACTATAGAATTTAAAAATCCTTATCCTCATTCGGACTGCAATCTTGAGAGGGGTGGTCTCTGTTTGAATGCAATATTGAGAAACTGGGTACGGATATATGTGCCAAAAGGGTCGCAACTTACTGAGTTTAAGGGTTCCTTAACTCCCGTCGTAACATACGATGAATTAGATAAGACCGTTTATGAGGGATTTATGCAAGTTTCACCTCAAGGGAGAGCGCAGGTAATGGTAACCTATGCACTTCCTTCGACTATTTCCGCAAAAAACTATACATTGCTTATTCAAAAGCAACCGGGTACTGAGCGTGATAAACTAAAAGCAGATATTGATGGTGTAAATGTCTATGATGGAGTGTTCGATCGCGATAAAGAACTGAGAAGGAAATAGTATGTTTGTGTATGTCGAAAACAATCAAATCAGAAGCAATAGTGCTTAAGAAAAAACATCTTCTGGGCAAAGACTATTTGGTAACGCTTTTGACAGTATCAGAAGGAAAGATTATCACCACAGCAAAAGGGGTAAAAAAGATCACGAGCAGGCGTGCTTCGCATCTTCAGACGGGAAATCTTATTTCAGTCGTTCTCTCTCTTCATAACGAAAGGCTATACCTGCAGGAAAGCAAACTCATAAGCGCATTTTCAAAAATAAAATCCAATACTGAAAAGATTAAAAAAATGTATTTCGTACTGTTTTTTGTAGATAGGCTTCTCCCAGAAAATCAGACGGAAGAGAGATTATATGTTCATGTGAGAAATTTTCTTGTAGGGTTATCGCAAACTCATGATTTTACAAAAGAAAGACTGCTTGTCTATCTAAACGAGCTACTTACCCTATTAGGCTATCAAAAAGAGATGCGATCTTTATCTGAGACTATTGCCTACCTTGAGGAAATTATTCATGAAAAAGCCCCTTCGGGTATTATATAATAGAAAGATTACTACAGATAGAAGGTAGTTACTGGGCATAGAAGCAAGAAAAGAAGATAGGAGATAGTAGTAGACTATCTTCTTTATTCGAGTATGTAACTGTTTAAATATGAGCACCAATACATCTATTGATATAGAAAAAATAGTTTCGCTTGCAAAGCGCAGGGGATTCGTATTCCCCTCTTCTTCGATTTACGGTGGTCTTGCGAACACATGGGATTTTGGTCATTACGGGACCCTGCTTAAGAATAATGTTCGTGATTGGTGGTGGAAACGATTTGTTTTAAATAGAGATGATATGGTCGGACTGGATGCCTCAATCTTCTTAAATCCTAAAGTATGGGATGCGTCAGGGCACGTAAGCTGTTTCACCGACGCAATGATCGACTGCAGGGTCTGCCATACTCGTACGCGTGCAGATCACCTGATAGAGGACAATGTATCTTCAGTTAAAGTTGAGGGATTACCGGTTGAACAACTTGGTGAAATTATTCGTGAAAATAAAATCAAATGCCCCCGTTGCGGGTCGTTTGACTGGACTCCCGTGCGAAAGTTCAATCTTCTTTTTGAAACATCGGTAGGGATACTGGAGGAGCAGAAATCTCGGATATATTTGCGAGGTGAAATAGCCCAAGGAATATTTATCAATTTCAAAAACATCATCAACTCGATGCGGGTAAAAATTCCATTTGGTATTGCGCAGCAGGGAAAAGCATTCCGAAACGAGATAACCATGGGGCAGTTTATTCACAGAACTATGGAATTTGATTTAATGGAGTTTGAGTACTTTATTCGCGAAGGAGATTGGGAAAAGATATTCCCCTATTGGCAGCAGCAGATGTGGCAATGGGCGCTCGATTTAGGACTCCAAGAAAAGAATCTCCGATGGAGAGAACATGAAGAATTTGAGCGATCGCATTACTCCAGACGCACTATGGACATAGAGTATCATTATCCGTTTGGATATAAAGAGATGTTTGGAATAGCATATCGGACAGACTTCGATTTAAAAAATCATTCACAACACTCAGGCGTAGATATGAACTATACCGATCCCAAAACCAATGAGAAGTTTATCCCTCATGTGATTGAGCCAACATTTGGACTTTCACGATTAGTGGGAATAATTCTTATGGATACCTACAAAGAGGATGTCG
>CAZHGF010000006.1:13099-15932 GCA_964531945.1 uncultured Gammaproteobacteria bacterium
GTCGTGAGTAATAAGACAAGAACTTATTTAAAGCTGCACCCCTTACTCGCACCGGTCAAAGTAGCAGTATTTCCTCTGCAAAAGGATGAAGAGCTGAAGAAAATCGCCCATGGCCTCTATGAAGAATTAAAAAATGATCTTGTATGTGAGTTTGATGATAGCGGAAACATTGGGCAAATGTACCGAAGGCAAGATGAAATAGGAACTCCTTATTGTATAACCGCCGATTATCAGAGTATAACTGACAAATCAGTTACTTTGAGAGAGCGCGACACCACTCATCAGAAACGCGTTTCAATTTCCGAAGTAAAACAGTATATAATGGATAAAATAGGATCATATTATTAATTTATCGTCCTTTATGAAACAGCAACAAAATGTCATTATAGGGATCGTTATAGCAATAATAGTTATTTCATTAGTTGGATTTGTAGCTTCAAATAAAAAATCAAATACGAAGAAGAGTACCGTCGAATTGCCTGAAACTGAGGTTATTCCCACCCTTGACTCATCAGTTCAAGTAGTGCTTGCGGGTAAAAATAGAGGAAGGGCAGTCGAGTTAAGTATTGATAATATTCCTGAAAAGACTACATCAATAGAATATTCCATGTCTTATCAGACAATGCAACAGGGACTGCAGGGAATCATTGGAACAATCGAAGTTGTAGATGGTGAAAAAAAACGCTCAGTTTCAAGAGAGTTAGGTACATGTTCTTCAGGAACTTGTATTTACCACGAAGTAGATGGAAAAATCAAACTAGAGCTGAAGTTTAGCGGCGCGTACGGTGAACGCATTTATGATAAAGAGTTTGAGCTATAAAATTAATGATCAAAATAATAATTTGATAAAAAATTTTACGGTTGAGGAAGTCATGGAGAGGAGGTGCATATATGCCTAATATCAGATCTGCAAAGAAAAAAGTTAGACAGGATAAAAAGCAAACCGCACGGAACGACGCATACAGAAAGTCAGTCAAGAGACTCTCTGCGGCACTTCACAAGTCGAAAAGTATGGGAAAAGAAGAAGTAAACAAAGCTTATTCGGCGATTGATAAAGCAGTAAAAAAGAGAATAATACATAAAAACAAAGCTATGAGGCTAAAGTCTCGAATTAGCAAATTCTCCTCGAAAAATAAATGAAATATAAAATAAACCTATTTCCGCCGAAAAGACGGAATATGGTTGATGACGCAGTTTATTTTTCATTCCATTACCTTCGGTATATTCTTGTTATAACCCAGATTATAGTAATCGGAGTGTTTTTTTATCGGTTCAAGATTGACCAGGAAATTGTCGACTTGAAAGACGCGCTGAGCCAGAAACAGGAAATTGTAGCAATATCAGAACCTTTAATAAAAGAGGTTCGGGCGGTAGAACAAAAAGTTTCCAGCGTGAAGACCATTATTCAGGAACAAAGCAGATTCCAGGAAAAATTTCAGTATCTCCTCAGCGTTTTTCCTGAGAAACTTACCCTTGATGAGTTGAGAATGGATAAGAGCGGGAATTTCCATCTGATAGGAACAACTTCCGACCCTGGTATTGTCAAAATTTTCTATGAGCGGTTAAAGAAAGATAATAAATTCAAGACGGTCGATTTATCAAATTTAAAAAAAGATGAGGAGGGTTTTCGCTTCACTCTCTTATTACAGAGTTCATCTAAAAAATAATATGGATTCCGCTTTCCTTGAAAAGATATTTACAAAAAAGACAAAGGATTACAGTTTCATAATAGTCTTTTTTCTCATCTTCTCCTTTTTTGTGCTCTTTGTGATAAGACCAAACTTGACTACCGTATTCAATCTCCAAAGAGAGAGAGACCAGTTAGCACAGCTTGATCAAGACTATGAGAGAGCAATTTTTAACATCGTATCTATTCAATCATCCTTAGAGAGAAATAGAGAGAGTTTTCCGCTCCTGAACGATGCGGTACCGTCTGCCGCCCAGGTTAACCGCGTAATTGATGACATCACAAAAATCGCGTCTTCCTCAAGCTTCGATATAAAAAAAATCGATATTAACCAAATAAGCCTTAAGGAAAGTACCGATAAGAATAAAACCCACTCCTATCAAGTATTTCTAGAGTCTACGGCGGATTTTAATACCGCAAGAAAGTTCATCGACGATTTATTGCAACAGCGACGGTTAAAAACGCTTCAAACCCTGAACTTTGAACAGGATAATAAAGAAAGTACCCAAAGCTCACTGCTTCGTATTAAACTAGAAATAGAGGGACATTATTTATGAACCAAAAGGAGTTGTTATTGCTTTCAATCGGTGTTTTTTTAACTATTATCGCATGGATGATTATCGATATATTTCAGGTGCGAAGTAAAATTATCACCGATAAAGAGATTAAAGATATTGGAACAATTCGATTCTCAGTAGATGAAAATGTTCTCAAATCATTAAAAGACCGCCAGTAATTATGTTATACAGTAATTTTTACTTCAAGTCACGGAGTAAACTCTCATTGCTCCTTCTGTTTTTAGCGGCAGTCAGTCTTTTTACTTTTAGCATTTTCTTTTTTGGAAGTAATTCTCTGCCGACAAGAGCGTCTAAAAAAATAGTAAAGAGACACAACGCGGTTAATATTCTCGCAAATCAGGTTGGAATTTTTTGGCAAAGTGAGAAACAAGAAACAGGCTGGGTAGTATATGGTGAGAGTCCCACGAAGTTAATAAATTACGCGTATGACGAGCGGGATGTAGAGGGAAAAAATTCTCATCTTGCTTATCACTATGTTGTTTTAAAAAATCTCAATAGAGATGCGGTTTACTATTATAAGATTGTCAGTGGTAATGAAGTTCTTGCCAAAACAGATGGTGCCGCATTT
>CAZHGF010000006.1:15942-21628 GCA_964531945.1 uncultured Gammaproteobacteria bacterium
TTTTCTGTCCGGACCGCACAGTATACCGCAACGCCTACAAATCTAAAACCGGCTTACGGGAAGATTGTCAATATCAATGGACAGCCAGCACAGAATGTGTTGATACTTTATTCATACCCTCAGGCTGTTCCTCTGTTGGCAGTCGCGAAGTCAACCGGCGAATGGTTAATTCCGCTGCAGTTCATACTCAATGCGCAAACATTACAAAATATAGTACTGAACGAAAATGAGCAGATACATGTTGAGATCCTTACCGAAAGTCAAGACTCTACTTTAGTAAAAGCCCCTTTACGGAAAACGAATCCGTTTCCCAACTCACTTGTTATCGGAAGATCTGTGGAGATTCGCAGCGATGACGTTCTTTCCGCCAATACCCAGATGAAAGCGCCTACCTACTCAGCAATCGATATTATTTATCCGAAAGAATCGGCAGTTATTCCAGCAGTAAAACCATTACTGAAAGGATTAGCACTTCAGGGAAAAGAGGTAAGTATCAAAATAAACTCAGTTCCATCCTATGCTACCTCTTTGATAGCCGATAAGAACGGTGAATGGAAAGTAGAAGTACCCATTGCTATTTCTGCCGGAAATTATACGCTTACCATGGCGACAGAGAATGATAGGGACAAAAAAATAACGCTGACGAGAAAATTTACCGTTGCAAAAAGCGGCGAACAGGTATTGGGAGAAGCTACCGATAGCGCGAAAACTTCAGCAACTCCCGCTCCAACATTTACACCAATACCATCACCTCACGTTACTACTCTCCCTGATACGGGAGATGGATTGACTCCAGCACCGTCAACTCTTCCTGATAGTGGCTTCACGCCAAATATGTTTATGTATGTAAGCCTTGCGCTTATTATTATCGGTGCGGGGTTTCTCCTCGTATTTTAACCCGCCTTCGCGAAATTCTTCCGTGGCGTAAGCCTGGAGATGAAGCAGCGGGTCGTCGAAGCGGGCCGGCGAGGTTTCAATTCCCGGACGAAGCGTTCGTCTAAGATTCCCCTAAGCGTAAACTCGTGGGAGTTTACTAATTTCAACTAATTATAACTAATTCTAACTAATCTTAACATGACTTCTTGACACACACAAAATGGAAATAAAGTGGTATACAATCAAAGTATGGACGTGGATTTGCTCTCCTTAATTATTTCAGTAAATAAAGTCAGTATACTTGCGTTTGTAATAATCTTAGGCTTTCTTATCTATGAGATTTATCAGATGAAGGGTGAAAAAAAACGTGCAAGCAAAATGGATGTCCCTCAGTTTGATCCAAACGCCACAGTGCAAACTTTAGGAGGGGGTAATGCTATCGTTAATCAAGCCGAAAAGAAGAAAACCGTATCACATAAGTCACTCGTTGCCCTTCTGACAATTATGTCACTCTTCTTCGGAGGAATATCATTATGGGGGATTATTAACTCATCGCAGGTAACCACTAATTCCGCTTCCCAGGCACAAATAATAATTCAAGAAGTACGGTCTCCGGGTGTTAAAGTTTATAACAAAGAATGGCAGGAACTGACGCAGAATGAGTTATCACAGCTGAAGCCAGGTGATCCGATCATTATCGACAAAGCAAGAATTCGAGTGAACACCGTAGCCTGGGACACAAATCATATAGTAACACAGTTTAATAATCGTTATAATCTATTTTATAGAGAGCATATGATTGGAAGTGAAGAAGGGAGATTAAAAATTGAAGCACAGCTTCATTCTCAGAAAGACGGATGGCTTGGAGAGTAGTCATATGAATATCAAAACTATTTTATTACTCTGTGTTGTTGGATTTTTGCTTGTTACCACCGTTTACGTGTCGTTCCTCTTAAGAAGTGACGCAGGGACAGCTCCAACTACTATTCAGAAGACGAAAGCTGCGCAAACAACCTATTCGAAGACACTTGCGCTCAACCAGAGTACTCCTTCACCATCTCTTGTTCCTACCTCAGCCGCGTCTCAATCATTAGCAGCGAGTGAAGCATCTTCACCATTAAATGTTACCCCAACCCCTGAATCAGGTAGTTTTGCGGCGGTACAGGTGCCAACGGTGGTAAATGGTACTATTTCTCCATCTCCAACGAGTACACTACTTGCGGCAGTCTCTGGAACACCGGCGCCTACAGAAGTGATCCTTGCCAAAACAACAAGCACACCCGCACTCGCTTCAACAATCACTGCCACACCGGTGCGATCTCAAACCCTTCCAGAAGCAGGTTGGATGAAGCCTTCACACCTCGTATTCGTATTTGCATTCTCAATGATCTTCTTTTCCTTGATCTACTAACTGGAGACACTCAGATTCAGCTTGTTTTTCCAGGAGACACCAGCTAAAGGCATGAACCTCTTTCCAGTCGGTTCTTGGTATTAGTACATATTTACCATCATACTTTGAGTACTCGGGGACAATAAAGAGATCTTCCGGGAGAAATAAATTCTTCTGCGCAAAATTCTTACTCAATACAATATCGCGGATAATGATCATCAACTGCTGGTTGGTAACATCTCGATTGACGAGAGCGTCTGTTTTTGCGTAAAGGTTTTTTAATGTTTCAAGATCAAAACTCATGACAATCTCAAAGACTTTTTCTTTAATTGCTGCAATTACGAGTTGTTGCCGTTTACTACGCGCAAAATCACTTCCTTCTTCACCTTCGGCGTGGCGAGAACGAACAAACTTCAGAGCTGTTGTTCCGTCCATACGTGTTTTTCCCTTATGAAATGTAATCGTCTCATAACGACAACGGTATTTTTGATCTCCATCACAGAGATCATTTTCTTTTCCTTCAATGGGAAACTCACTATCGGTAAACGACTTTTCCACGTTAACGGTTACTCCCCCTAAAAAATCAATTAACTCAAGAAATTTGCTAAAGCTGATGACCATGGAGTATTGTATAGGTATTCCGATAATGGCGCTCACCTCAGCTTTCGCTAATTTTAATCCGCCATCTTCCTGTTTGGCTTCACCATATGCATAGGCGGTGTTTATCTTATCTTTGAGGGTATCGCTCCAGATATCTCTGGGAATCCCTATCGTAAGCATACGATTGGTTTTAAAATCATAATGTAAAACGATAATAGAGTCTGAAAGATTGGGTCCATCATGCCTGCCACCAGCAATACCGAGTATAAGGATATTTACCGTATCATCAATTCTTTTAACTGAGTTATTAGAAAAGAGAACTTTAAAAGGAGATATTTGGAGGGTATTTGTTAAAAACAAATAGTATGGTTTTACTAAAAAATATACTGCAGTACCAATGCCCAGAACGAGTATAAGTACTAAAATTTTAAGTTTATTCATAAAACGCTTTATCTAATACTCTCTAAAATGGAGCAAAAATGCAAAGGATCTAAAGAAGCAGTTCCGACAAGCAATCCATCGATGAGTTCATGATTTATATAACTGCTGCTATTTTCAGACGTTACGCTACCACCGTAAATAAATTTCATCTGCGCTGGGAGATCCATTTTTTCTCTCATCGCAAGAACTGTATCAACACTTTCGTTTTTTCCCGTCCCGATTGCCGCAACGGGTTCATATGCTATAAAATCAGAATCGCTATATATGTTATCATTTTCGTTCCGTACACACAATATAGGTTCTATGCCATACTTCTTTGCTAAGCTGACTTTTTTCGCAACAGTATTTTCTGATTCGTTCCCATATGTTCGTCTTTCACTGTGACCGATGAGGGCATACGTGATGAAGGATGAAAGGGATTTCGCGGTTACTTCGCCGGTATACGCTCCATCCTCAAAAGAAGATAGGTCTTGAGAGCCGATAGCAACTGAGCTCACCGTCCTAAAAGACTCATAGATACCCTGAACAAGGTGAAACGGAGGGCAGATAATAGGGGTGAGGTTTGCGCGCGGTTGATAGTTGGAGAGAAATTTGTCCGACCATTCTTTTGCTTCTTCTACGGTTTTGTTAGCTTTCCAGTTGGCTATAATGTACTTCATTATGGTACTATTATAGACTATGGATCAAATTTCTTTCAATCATTTAAACGAACGGCAAAAGGAAGCGGTTCTCCATATAAACGGCCCTTCGGTGATACTGGCGGGAGCCGGATCCGGGAAAACAAGAGTATTGGTGAATAAAGTGGTAAACCTTATTCAAAACCATAAAGTTTTTCCGGAAGAAATCCTTATGATTACTTTTACAAACAAAGCTGCGTCAGAGATGAAAGAGCGTATTGTAAAAGCCTTGTCGTTCAGGAAAAAAGTAAAACTCGGGTATGTCGGGACATTCCACTCATTCTGCTGCATGGTGTTACGCCATGACGGCCCGCATATCGGGATGGATAGAAATTTTTCCATATACGATGATGACGACCAGTCAGATCTTCTGAAAACAATCTTAAAAGGGATGGACACAAAACGCTTTACTCCATCTTATTTTCAACACCGGATATCGGCGGCAAAAAATCAATTGGTAACACCTGAACGCTATCTTGAAGTATTTTCTGATTACGGCGCTGCGTTGACTGCTGAGGTGTATGTAAAGTATCAGCAAGAACTGAAAAAAACAAAGGCAGTCGATTTTGATGACTTGATTATGCAAACATGCCTCCTTTTCATGAGAAATAAAAAGGTGCTGGAGAGTTATCAGGATACCTATCGGTATATCCTCGTTGATGAGTACCAGGATACCAACTATGCGCAGTACGCGCTTACCCGACTGCATGCTGAAAAATATAAAAATATCACCGTCGTTGGCGATTTTTCCCAAAGTATCTACTCCTGGAGAGGCGCAGATATCCGAAACTTAGAAAAGTTTACTGATGATTTCCCCGAGACAAAGGTATTTAATCTTGAACAGAACTACCGGTCTACTCAAACCATTCTGGACTTTGCTTACGAAGTAATCTCAAAAAATCAAACTCACCCGGTACTCCATTTATATACCCAAAATGAACCGGGAGAAGAAATTGAGTTTTACGAAGCCGAAAACGAACAGGAGGAGGCGATATTTGTAGCAAATAAGATTGAAACATTAAAACAAGATGGTGATTATACGCAGTTTGCTGTCTTATACCGTACCAACGCCCAGTCACGCGTCATCGAAGAAGCATTTCTCCACTACGGGATTCCCTATACCCTTGTCGGGGGGACACGCTTCTATGAAAGAAAAGAAATAAAAGATGTCTTGTCATACCTTCGATTACTGGTAAATCCCGAAGATACGGTTGCAACCGATAGAATTAAAAAGCTGGGTAAGCGACGGTGGGAACAGTTTAAGAAATATTATCAAACCGTTCATGAAACCGTTGATGCGTTATCAACGGTTGATCTCATGGAGAAGCTATTTATCGAGACAGGATACCTTGATTTATACAATCCCTCTGATGAGGAAGACTATACGCGTCTTGAGAATATTAAAGAGCTTAAATCGGTCGCAGTCAACTTCCCCAAACTGGTAGAGTTTTTGGAGCAGGTGGCACTCGTTGAGTCGGAGTACTTTGAGGGTGAAAAACGGCAAAGAAATAAGCAGGGAGTACGTCTCATGACATTACATCAGGCAAAAGGACTCGAGTTTCCGGCTGTCTTTATTGTGGGATTAGAGGAGGGGATACTGCCCCACTCGCGTTCAGTTGAGGATATCTATCAGCTTGAGGAGGAACGGCGATTATTTTATGTCGGGATCACCAGAGCGAAAGAGAAGTTGTTTGTGACTCAT
>CAZHGF010000006.1:21638-22180 GCA_964531945.1 uncultured Gammaproteobacteria bacterium
CCGCCGCTTTATCTTCGGCCGGAGGAATGAGTCGGTAAAATCACGGTTTCTCGGTGAGGATGAGGATGTTACTGAGAGGTGGTATTGATCTTATCTTAACGCTACTAATTTCTCCAGTAGCTCCAGTGCTGCTTTTGGAGGTAAGTCATTGACAAATGGACGAAGATATTTTGTACCGTTATCGGGATTATAGGGATCGTATACTATACGGTTTGCAGCTAATAATAGCAGGCCCACAGGGCAGGCAGGGGATATACCAAACTCGGCAAGAAGAGTTAAAGTTTGTTGGGATAAGTCAAGATCGGCCAAATGAGCTTTGGTAAATTTTTCGTTAGATAGTGTTTCTGCAGGTATGGTAAAACCGATGAGGCTTCCCAAGCTTGTTTCATCATAAGGGGTAAAAAACCGTAAGCATTCATGTCTTTGAGGATGTCTCATAACGCGGACTGCGTAGTCTATTACTGCCGGGATTTCCACTTCTCTAAATCTTTGACCGTTGATATCTGTTTTACAAATGAACTTCGGTGTTTCGGAAACTCCTG
>CAZHGF010000007.1:0-17101 GCA_964531945.1 uncultured Gammaproteobacteria bacterium
CGACCTTGTTGCTATGAAAAATGGTGAACGAATCAAGGTGGGTGAAAAATATCATCAGTTTGGTCAACATCATCAGCGGGATCGCCAATCAGGGGTCTTGGGGATGTCGCCATCAGATCTTTATTCATATCTTCATCGCGATTTTTTCGATGATCCTTTCTTGAGAGAAGGAGCAGATAAGTTGTATCCCTCCAATATCATGGATGGCTTACTTCCTGCACGCAGTATCATTTATAGACAGGGACAACCTGAGATAGTATTTGGGGCAATGAGAAAACTGATAAGTGAGGAAGCCTCGATGAATGAATTTATAAAATGGATGAAGGATAGAGAAATTGCTTTATCGGACGATTATGGCGTAATTGCTCGGAAGATAACAGAAACTGCGGCAGTGCTCCAGAAGAAAATTTCTGGCAGACCCGATAGTCCAGAACGAACGTATGCTTCTTTCCTGCAGCATGCAGTAAGTATGCTGGGTAAAGGAAACGATGGAGAAGGTTTATCAACCCATGCCGCTTCATTTTTCAAGAGTTTTTTTGACTCTGAACGCTTTAAAAGTGCGAGTGAGATGCAAGCTGTTCTCTGGATAAAATTTATAGAGAGATTAGATATGCATATGCTGCCTCCTGTATCTGATGATCCAAAAGTACAACGAGACTATGAGATTGATCAACTGCGAGGCTTTATAGACCATATGGAGTGGCATGTCGGGGTTATGGAACAGTACCAGGAGCGGGTGAACGAAGCTATACAAGATGGGAATGATCAGAGGATGATGCAACTTGCAGAAACGCCCGAAGCACTGCTTCATATGACCGCCCAGAGACTCGAAACAGTTACCCCGGTCGGTGATATACCAGTGTATTATGTAGCAAAACCAGACTCCGTTGTATGGCCACATTTTACTGAAAGTTCACTCATCCGCTATGAACAAGAACGTGACGAAACACAGCAAAGATACAAACGACTTAGAGGCACTTTAAATACGATGAAAGGATGGATAAAAATCTCGGGCGAAGAATCCCATGAAGAAATTCCTCTTCAGTTACGTGAATTATTTAGACCTTATGTTGATCAATATGCAGCCAGGTTAAGAGAGATTGCCGAAAACGTTGATGAACAGGAGAAAAGTGCAGCAGATCCGCTCCAAATACTTGAGGACTTACGTGTTGAAATGACACTACTCACTGAAGGCGGTACTCTTTCTTCGGATGATAGAGCGCAGTTATATTCCACCTTTTCAGTATCTTATCCTCATCTTGATGGAAAACTTCCTCAATTTATTATAAATACAATACTTCCGAAGGCACATGAAAGCGCCAGCGATACTATTCTTATGGATGCAGCGACTGAAGTCGCGAAATCAGAGGCTGTTATAAAAGATTATTACACATTACTTCGTGATATTAACCCAGAAATCGTTGCTTTAGAAATAGAGAGGGAAAGGTTGACCATTACTGTACAGAAAGCGAAGGGTAATGAGAAGAATAGAATTATTAATGGACCTTTACGGGAAGTTGAGTTAACGCTTAGAGAAGCGCGTCTTGCTGCAGAAGTTCGGTATAATGATTTATTAAAGCAAGTATTTCATCCTTCAAACGGAGAAGCAGAGATTCCTGCTGCCGCAACTGTCTTTCAAGCAGATTATTACGCAGTCTCATAACATGTTATGAAAATAGTGAAAACTTATGGAGCTGAGATTGAAAAACCGCTTGCGAATATACGGGACGGACTACCCCATAAAGCTTCTCAGGAGTTCTTTAAAAGACTTCAGAAATCAAGCGAAAAACGTAAGACCTTTGACCATATACACCTGAGTGACGTAAAAGAAGGTGTTTCTATCGGCGTTGTCTCAAAAGACTTAGGTGAACAAGGCCTTGATAATGCATATAATAATCAGGAGACATCATTACCGTACCAAACTTCACTCGCGAAACTTAAAAAATTGATGGACCTTGACCTGAAAACTGTTCAAGATGCACTCTATGATGAAAGTGGAACTGTTATCAATATGGCAATTCATCCGTTGATAAAACGAGATGTAAAAACGTACCGAAATTACGTCGCGCCAAAAGGTGTCTATCCTTATTTGTGGCACCGAGGATGGGATCACACGGCAGGTATTGATGCACGGGCACAAAACAGTCCTGCTACTGGAGTCCGTGTTTGGGATGCGGCCGACGCAGTCTCCGTGATTATTGGAGCGGGAGCTGCAATGATAGGGCTTTTTGCCAATAGCCCCTATGAAGATATTAAGAGATCACCTTACAAAGAAGCTCGTCTCACAATGTGGGACCGGATGATGGAACGCTCAAAAGTACCGGGAGACCGTGAGACTGCGGAGTTTCCTCCGAATCGCTTCAGAACGTTAGCTGAGTACTTTAACTGGATGTTTGGAGGAAATACAGGAATCCATTTCGTACTTGCTGAACAGAAGGGATTTGAAGGAAACTATAAAAGTATGGGAGACCGCATGCTTCTTATTGATGGCAATCCCTCGGTACTTGAGTTTCTTTCCAAAAAAACATGGCAGGCGTCTTTTTTCTCAGAAATTGGAAAAAAGTTTAACCTAAAAAAGGTGAAAGTCACCCCTGCGAGTTCGCATATGGAACTAATGCAGTTCGCCCAGTTTGCCGGAGCACGAATACGGTATGGATTAAAACATCAGCAGTTTCCGGTACAGGATTTTGTATTTGCTTGTAAAGCCAATAATGGCGATATGGTCGAAAAGATATTTGAAAAATACGCGACCTATACCTATATTGAAGGAAGAGATCCTGGCTCAAATTTTCCGGATAGAGAAATTGCGAACGCCGGAAAAGACATCGCAGGCTCAGTGGTGATCGCGCCTTCTGCTATACAAGCTGGACTATTGAAGAATCTCAAAGAAGCAGCCCGATTTATTGATCGCTTTCATTGGCAGGAGTTGAAACTGCTGCGCGAAGCAGCAATAAAATATGGGCTTCAAGGTAAGGTAGGCGATCATACGGTATATGACTTTACTAAAAAAATACTTGAAATTTCTGCTGGCGGACTGCCATCAAAAGAGTATGAATACTTACGGTATCCTGTATGGGTACTGCGAACTAAAAAAAACGGCGCAGATAGAGCGATTGAGTTCATTGAGGCACAAAAACAACCCTTAAAAAAGGCGTTGCAGCGGCTCATCCATGCACGCAATGCTATAATTACATAGGTATGAAAATTCATAAGATAGAACTCTTGAAAGTCGAGATTCCCATGATCACCTCGTTTACCACGAGTTTCGGAACCGTAGCTGAAAAACCTACTGTCATAGTAAAGATCACCACCGATGAGGGAATTGTGGGGTGGGGAGAAGCAGCGGCATTACCTTTTCCGTTTTATAAACCGGAAACCACTGATATCTGCATGCTCGTATTAAAAGACTATGTTGCACCACTGGTACTCAATAAACCATTCAGGGATGTTGAAAAACTGATGAATTTGCTCAAACCTATAAAGAAAAACAATTTCTCCAAAACCGGTCTTGAGACAGCAGTATGGATGGCAACTGCGATAAAAGAAAAAAAATCCTTGCAGAAACTTCTCGGTGGGACTCAAAAAAAAATTGCGGTAGGGGAGAGTGTTGGAATAAAAAAATCAATACCGGAAACGTTTGACGAAATTCAACTACGTCTTGATCAAGGCTTTCGAAGAATAAAAATAAAAATTCAGCCCGGATGGGATATTGAGGTAATCGAAACGGTTCGGGATAAGTTTGGAGATATCGACCTTATGGTTGATGCGAACTCTGCCTACACCTTGCACGATCTTTCACTTATTAAGAAATTAGATAATTACAATCTGACTATGATCGAGCAACCGCTGGCCGATGATGATATTGTTGACCATTCGATTCTCCAGAAAGAGATCAAAACCCCGATCTGTCTTGATGAAAGTATTTATTCTGTGGATGACGCCAGACGGGCACTGTATCTTAAGGCCTGTAAAATCATTAATATCAAACCAGGAAGAGTAGGAGGACTCTTAGAGAGTAAAAAAATTCATGATTTATGTAAAAAAAACGGTGTTGGTGTCTGGTGTGGTGGAATGCTTGAGACGGGCATCGGTCGAGCGTTTAATATCGCAGTCGCATCTCTCCCTAACTATATTTATCCTGCGGATATGTCACCCGTAGAGTTCTTCTATACAGAAGATCTCATAAAAGATAGCTTTGCCGTCGATAAGGAAGGTTTTATTACCGTGCCTTCCTCTCCGGGATTGGGTTTTGATATTGATGAAGAAAAGATAAAAAAATATACGGTTGAAAAAGTAATAGTTGATTAGTATACTTGCTTATTATGACAACAACCATAAGTAATTTATTTTTCTTTTTTATCCCCGGTAAGCGGGAGATCTGATAGTAGAGAAAAAGAAATCAGACCCCGCAAGAAGCGGGGTTTTTTTATGTATGGAGATTCCAAGGATTCATCAGATTGGTGTTCTGAATGATTATGAAGCACGATTAACCGGTGAAAGACGTGCTGTAGCAACCCGGGCAATACCAGTCATGGCATATGATGATGATCATTATCATCGATGGCGTCGCTGGACAAAAGAGAATGAACTCGGAGATAAATCACTGTATACCCTCCATACCGTGAATGGAAATAATGTTCCCGTCCGATGGCTTGTGACAATTGCGGAAACAGCCCAACTGATCGAAGGGTTGGCGGAGTATGGCATTGATCCTCCAAAAGACTGGAAATTGATGGCTCCACTCTATATTAACAGCGCTTGCAATAATGGCAATCCTGATCAGGCGTTACAAAAAGCCCGCCAAATGGAGAAGGTTGCCCAAAGATATGTTGCAGATTTTCACCCTCATGTGACCTCTCTTATCGGACTCCCGACACTGAAAACCGATAATCCGGAATGGGTGAATCCACTGCAGCATTATGGGAGACAGATAGCTGGCCTTCTTCCACTCAGTGTTCAAGAAGCATTGCTTACAATGGCAAATAATCATCATAATGATAGCGAAGAAACAGATGGTAGTCACCAGGATCCTTTAGAGGAGCGGGCTGCAACCTATTTACTCGCTCACTACAGCGCCTATGGATTAGTGAATGGTCATTTTCCGAGTGGTTTTGATCATTCCGATGCTCTATTTCTATTGCCTCAATCGGAGGATAAATTTCTCTCCCTCATTACTGAGTCAAGAGGAGCGGTAGAGACCCTTGGAATAGGGGTAGGTGATTTCGACACTCAGAATATCGGCATTATGGTATCTCCAACACTGCGTACTCCCCATTACTATCCCCATACCGGAGAACCACTCCTCAGTGATTTAGTGCATGCACAACGCTGGCCAACGGAGAATAGAATACACCGCACCCGGGGATTAAATGGTTATGCCCAGGAGGAAATCATCCACTCATTAGCGCTCCTTGAAGCTGATATGGGGGGAAGACAGCAGATAAGCAAACTCGTAAACATTGTGAGAGAAATATTATAAGGTATAGGATATACTATAGACCATGAATGATAAAATTCTCTCCCTTTCCATTCAACTAATCAAAATTCAATCGGTCAAAGGCAATACCACTGCGCTTAAAAATATTATCGAATGTGCGTTACATGAATTGCCAGGTTTTACGGTAGAATATTATGAAAAAAATGGTGAGCCAAGTGTGCTCGTTTACTCTGGTAAGAAACGGCCATCTCGATTTAAAATTCTTCTTAATGCTCATCTGGATGTTGTTCCCGCAAAGGATCATCAGTTTACTCCCTATGAAAAAAGTGGAAAACTCTACGAGAGAGGTTCTATGGATATGAAAGCTACCGCGGCTGTGGAGATCTTGCTTTTTAAAGAACTCGCTCAAAAAGTCAGCTTTCCACTCGGTCTGCAGTTAGTCACTGATGAAGAAACGGGAGGTTTTCATGGGACAAAGCTCCAAATTGAAAAAGGAGTAAGGTCTGATTTTGTCATTGCGGGAGAACCAACTGATTTCGGAATTAATAATCAAGCGAAAGGAATCATATGGGTAAAGATTACGGTAAAAGGTGCCTCAGCTCATGGAGCATATCCCTGGCAGGGTAAAAACGCGATTACCCATATGAATGATGTCCTCACTGAGCTCAATAAAGCATTTCCTGTGCCGAAAAAGGAAGCATGGAAAACAACGGTGAATATAGCAAAGATAGAAACATCAAACCAGACACTGAATAAGGTTCCAGATGATTGTATTGTGTCACTTGATATACGATACATTCCAGAAGATAAAACGACGGTATTGAAAAAACTGGAGGAGATAGTGGGAGATTCCCGATTGGATATCGTACTGAATGAACCTGCACAGTTTACCCCAGAAGATAATAGCTATATTATATCTCTCAAATCATCAACGAAAAAAATACTCGGTCGATCTTCTCGCGTAATAGTAAAACACGGTGGCTCTGATATTCGCCACTTCAATAATATTGGCTGTCACGGAATTACGTTTGGTCCGGTCGGCGAAGGACTGCATACGGATTCGGAATGGGTTGATAGCAAAAGTCTTAACCAGTATTACGCGGTACTCCATGACTTTCTTATCTCTCAAAAATAGACAGAGTCTGACAAAAGACCGCTCTTTCTGATATAATAACTTTTATGCAAAAATCATTGAAATACTATTATTTCTATACCTCCGCTACGCGGGGAAGTGATTTTTGTACGATAAACTAAGCTTAATAAACGAAAATCCAGCCCCGCCACAAGCGGGGTTTTTTAATGGGTTAAATTTTACATTTCTAAAAATTCTATGATAACACCCAGAAAACATCAAATTATGAAGTTGCCTCGATCTGTTTCAGACGGTCAGCAATGACCGAAGTACGTACTTTTACAACAAGGAGGTGAGATTCACCACAGCACGCTCTTTCTATCAGCCGGAAAGCAGATAGCAGACAAAGTCGCAACCTCAGAACCAGAAACGGGAGAAGTCACAATGTATTGCACGTGCCCGACGCACGACCGAGCCTTTCCGTATTACCAGCTCTGCCAGCGGATTGACGCCGGATTGGCTGCAGTGTTGCAACCACCCAAGACGATCGATGTGATCAATAACATTCCAACCTGGACGACTCGGGACATGAAGGTCACTCTCGAAGTCGACGGAAACGCGCAACCAACCGCTATTGTCGTCAGACACGACCATTCGCTCAGGCTCGACCTGCCTCATATTCAGGTAGTTTTACATAACGGCACACGTTTGCCCGTACGCGTTTTGGACGACTAGAACTGTACATGCGGCGCTGGACGGTGAATCCGCTTACCCCTCGAGAGGGTTGTAGCTGGCGGGACCATCTAGCGCCGTGTAAAGCTTGCACACCATAGCGCAACGACGCATCATTTTCAACATCATTCACACTTCTCACAACCACCACAACCCTCTCATTCTTTTCTATTTATCGCTATAATTGCTTTAGCTGCACAGAATGAATAAATTAACAGTCATTTTCAAAACCCAGCTCCTCATCTACTTCACCTACCGCTTGAGTTTTGTTTTATGGCGGGTGCGGAATGTCCTCAGTTTTATTATCATATTTTTCCTCTGGAACTCGATCTTTACACAAAAGACTCTTGTGTTTTCATACTCCGCCGAAAAAATGTTGACGTATATTCTCCTTGTTAACTTTATGAGCGCGATAGTCCTTTCAACCCGTACGACTGATATCGCGTCTGAGATTGTCAGCGGCGATATCATCAACTATCTCACCAAACCGATCTCGTTTTTATCAATGATCACAACGAGAGAACTTGCGGATAAGACGATCAACACTGCTTTTGCAACCCTCGAAGTATCACTTCTTATCTACTTGCTCCAACCGCCTCTACTCATTCAAACGAATATCCTAACCTACGCGGTTACGCTTCTCGCATTGGTCATCGGAGCAGTCATTGCGTTTTTTATATCATTCTCATTATCTCTGGTCGCGTTCTGGACAGCTGAGACATGGGCGCCACGGTTTGTGTACTTTATCCTCATCTCGCTTTTGGCTGGTACCGCGTTTCCTCTCGATATCCTCCCGCCCGCGCTCTATAATTTTCTCCTTTTGACACCATTTCCCTATTTGGTGTACCTTCCTTCCATCATCTACCTGAATGGGATAACGCAACAAACGATCTTCTTATGTATGATAGGAATGGTCTGGGCTATTGGCCTTTATCTTTTTACAAAATTTCTCTGGAATAAAGGTATGAGAGAGTTTAGCTTTTACGGACGATGAAAAGAAACCTGAGGATTTTTCTACTTTTCAGCAGGTATGCGTTAAAAACATCCCTTCAGAATCGGGTGGGAGCGGTATTTTTTTTAGCGGGAAAACTGCTGCGATTCGGATTGTATTTTCTTTTTGTAAGCTATCTACTTCAGAACACCAGAATACTCGCCGGGTACAACCTCACGCAAACCATTATTTTTTTCCTGGTATTCAATGTCATCGATACGCTCGCGCAGCTCTTATTTCGAGAGGTCTATCGCTTTCGACCACTTGTTGTAAACGGCGAACTCGATACCATTTTGATTAAACCCTATCATCCTTTTTTACGGATACTTGTGGGAGGAGTAGATTTGCTTGATCTGGTGACAGTAATCCTTTATGTGTTCCTGCTTGGACATTTTATAACTCAACTGGAGCCGATATACCCTTCTCACTTCTTACTTTTTCTCCTCCTCACCATAAACAGCCTTATTATCGCAACCGCATTCCATATCATTGTTCTGGCTATGGGTATACTGACTACTGAAGTCGATCACGCCATTATGATTTATCGTGATATGACGCGCCTTGGATCACTTCCCGTTGATATATACCAGGAACCTCTACGAAGCGCGTTTACCTTCATTCTCCCTATTGGTATTATGATGACATTTCCCGTCAAGTCATTGCTTGGTATATTATCGGCTCAGTTTATCATCGTAAGCTTCGCTGCGTCCGCTATACTGATGATTATTGCATTATATTTATGGAACAAAGCTTTGAAAAAGTATCAGAGTTGGGGCGGTTGAAAGTCGTTCAGCGCTTAAGAGCGAAACGTTATGCGTTATGGGTTCATAGTTCATCGTTCATGGTTCACGGTATCTCTATGATTCAATTGCTCAATGGTTCCATGGCTATATGGTTAACTATTAAACCATTTTAACCATTGAACAATAGAACCATGCAACCATAGAACCATTTACTTACGTGCAGCATGCGCGAAAAACGTATGTATGACTGCTCACCCAAGATGATTGAGCATGACCCGCTCACATACAAAATTTATATATGATCACCGTTAAAAACCTGATAAAAATATATAAAACACGGTTAAAAGAAAACAGCTTCATAAAGGATCTTTTTGCACGCAAGTATGAGGAAAAAATAGCGGTCAACGGGATTTCTTTTGATATCGGTGTGAATGAACTTGTCGGGTTTATCGGGCCAAACGGCGCCGGGAAAACGACAACGATGAAAATACTTGCCGGAATTCTGTATCCGACATCAGGAGTAGTGAATATCCTTGGCTATACACCCTTTGAGAAAAACTATTCGTTTCTCAAACAAATTGCTTTTGTGATGGGACAAAAGAATCAGATGCTCTGGGAACTACCAGCTTCTGATTCGTTTCAACTTTTTAAAGAAGTGTATGAGATTGAGGAGAGGCGATACACACAAACCCTCGCCGATCTTCTAGACCTCCTTGATGCTCATAGACTGATCAACCAACCGATAAAAACTCTCTCACTGGGTCAAAGGATGAGAGTTGAGCTTATCGCAACGCTCCTCCACACCCCTACAATTCTGTTTCTTGACGAGCCAACCATTGGCCTGGATATCTTTGCTCAAACGACTATCAGAAATTTTATTAAAGAATATCAGGAAAAATATAAAGCGACTATTATGCTCACCTCCCACTATATGCAGGATGTTCAGAAACTGGCGAAACGCGTACTTCTTATCAACGACGGGAGTATCATATACGACGGATCTCTTAGTAATCTACTATCACATTACTCCGACGAAAAAATCATCCGATTTACCCTGAGCGACGCGGGAGGGTTTACTTTTGAAAAATCACCAATTAAAAATTATCTTCGCCATTATAATTATGAATACACTTATCCGCTCCTACGAATACGCTTAATGAAAAAAAATCTTGGCCAAATATTACCGAAACTGATCCAAAACGTCGAGTTTACCGATATGAGTGTTGAGGATGAGCCGATCGAGGAAGTGATAAAGAAAATCTTTACGAAAGGCGTTTAAGCAAAGCGTTCTGCGTGATGGGTTCAGGGTTCCCCACTTCGCCAAGGCTTCGAGGGGCAAGCACCGTTCATAGTGATGATATGGTTCAATAGCTCAATGGTTATATGGCTACATGGTTAACTATTAAACCTTTTTAACCATTTAACAATAGAACCATTGACTTACATACTGCATGCGCGAAAATACGTACGCGAGACTGATTATTGAATAGGACAAGTCATTAAAGAAAGATGTGTATTACCGTCTCTCAAACCTCAATGTCACCGTAGAGGTAACCGTTTGTGTGCCGGTTTCAATGGCTGGACTCGTACCTCCTCCTAAGCCCCCGGCTGCAAGATCTTGCCTGAGAGGTATCACCGCTCCGCCAGTCCCCATTTCTTCAAAGCCCACTATTTTCCCAAGCCTGATACCAAGTTGCTTGGAAAGTTTATTGGCCTGATCTTTTGCGTTATCAATTGCTTTTTTCCGTGCCTCTTCACGAAACGATCCAGGGTTATCGATGGTAAATCTGGTACCGAGTATCTGATTGGCTCCGGCTTTGGTTGCCTCTTCGATAACCGGAGATACCATTGCGGTATTGGAAAGTTTGATGCTGATTGTTACATTCCCGTTATAGCCGGTTATTCTATTTTGCTGACCTGGCTCATAGGAATAATTTGGATAAATAGAGTAATTGGAAGTTTTTATGTTCTCTTTTGGAATTCCAATCTTTTTCATCGCCTCAACTATTCTATCATTTGTTTGGTTGATACTTTTCTGCGCTTCCTCGACAGAAGAAGCATCAGTTACCGTAATACCAGTATCAATATACGCAGTATCGGGTATCACCTCAACCTTCCCTTCTCCTACGACACTGATTTCTCTGGAAGTAGTCGAAGAAATCACCTCCACTGGATACGAAATATTCAAAAGTCTAATGAGAAGCAACGTCCCAACAACTACCAAGGCGATAGGAATATATCTCATAATTTAGACCTTAGATATTAGACCTTCGACCTTAGATATATATTTAAATCTAAGGTCTAACATCGAAGGTCTAAGGTCTCTATTAATTCTTACACAATTTTTACACGATTGCAATACTATTTCTTCATGTCTTACGATATGCTGATTCAGTATAATGAAAGTATCAGATGACGAGTTGAAAGGAGGTGATATTACATGGCATACACCCATAAGAATAAAAAAGGACAAAACTATTACCTGCACTCCCGGAAAGTAAAGCTCAGGGGAAGCGGGAAAGAACAGACAATATACTTTTTTGCGCGAGAGGAAAGGAGAAACGCAATTGATGAAGTTCCCGTAGGTTATATTGTAAAAGAGGTGGCAAAAACCGGCCTTCCACTTCTGAAAAAGAAATAGTTTTTACTGTTTCTTAAATATAAGAATAACTGGATGATCAAATACACTCAATGTTTCTTCCGCGGTATCATCATGGACTTCAAAAACAGGTTTATCCGCTATTTTAAGCGTAGGGAAGGAGTTAAATGCTGCAACCATGTGAAACCCGAGCTGCCCATTGAATAACTTATTGTAATGTGCATTGAGCAGGGGAAATTTTTCCTGTAATTTCTCACACCGATCATGCTCATACCCCAATCCCCCTAATCTCCCTAATAACCCAAATCTCCCCGCATTCATTTCTTCACAGGTATGATTACGAAATACCCTTCGAGATGGAACAATAATGTAATCTGATTCCCTGACTACTTCATCAGATATCTGTGAAAGACCTCGATCACTATCTAAGTCATAGAAATTGAATGAGATTGATTTATAAACAGGCATCGGTTTACTCTCATTTCTTACAACATCTGGATAAGGAGAAAATAACGGCAAGTCAACGACATTTGCCGTCTCCTGGAGAATGGTGGATCGATCAGGCACATTGACAAATATCCACCGCGATGCCTGTACTCGGACATCTTCGTTTTGGTAAATTGAAAGATAAGCCAGACCGGGGAGACAAACCATTCCAATAATAACAATATATAACAGATTGGGTAACACTTTCAGTATATTTTGATATTTGATTTTTGATATATTTCCAGCAGTACCATCAATCCAGTCTTTAAGGGAGAATATGAATAGCACTGCAAAAAGAACCATGATTGGAAACGTAAGCGCCATAAAACGCGTCCATTTGGCATACATAAATGCAAACGGCAGAAACGCGATGAGAAAAGTAAACCGTAAAAACTGGAACTCTTTTGTTTTGGGCAGCAGCAAGAAACCCCCGATAAAACTGAGAAGTATTCCATATCCTAACGCGACGGGGTAAATATTGAAAAATTGAAAGAACATGGGAACTGAGTACTCAAATTGGCGAGTATAGAAAACTGCCAGTTCCCCCAAAGCGACCTTTGACTCATACTGCATCGAGTGGTAAAACTCGGCGGAGGAGATAAGGTTATGTGGTGATGAAAGAATACTGATTCCTGCGGTAACAACCAATAGCTGAATGATAGAGTAAAAATGAGTTCTGATATCTTTTACCAAGAGGATTCCGGGAAACAAGAGAAACACAACAGACGAAACTTTGGTACCAATCGCTAAACCACACACCAATCCACTCAGCGCTACATAGTTTTTCAACGGTATTTTTTTCCTGATAAATAGGAGTGACAGATAGAGAAGCGCGGTCCCAAAGTGAGCAAACTGTATGAAAACAGGAGTAAAGGTAAAGAGAAGGAAACTGAATGTTAAAAGGCTGTTTTCTTTTTTACTGTTCTGAACAAGAAGCCGAACAATTGCAACTAAGAGAAAAACTACCGCGACAGATGCCACAGCGGAAATACTCCTCAGAACAATCACTGCGTCGCTAAAACTTACTGACTGCCCAAAACTACCTGAAAAAAAGTAATAAATCTGAAGCAATATATAGCCAACGTATAGGGGAGATTGACCAT
Source organism: uncultured Gammaproteobacteria bacterium (assembly GCA_964531945.1). Taxonomy (GTDB): domain Bacteria; phylum Patescibacteriota; class Microgenomatia; order UBA1406; family GWC2-37-13; genus CAZHGF01. Next base: position 13,164 of record CAZHGF010000007.1, read on the forward strand.
AAGCGAAAAAGTGTGGATTGAAACATTCTCTCAAGGAAAATTGAAAATTGAAAATTGAAAATTTATCGCAACTAAGTTGTTGAAGTGCTGCCGCCATGTTCAGTTCATCGGGATGAAAGGGATAGGGAAGACCCCATTCTATGTTGAAAAAGCGCGTATAAATGAGGAGAATTACGATTGTAGCAACGAAAATACCCTTGATTTTTGGCATGGTAGATATTATTATATAGGTACTCTACTCTTAAATGTCGAAATCCCGATGACAATTCAAATCCGAAACTCAAATATTAAATTTTAACTTTTGGATTTTGAACTTCATTTGACATTTGAGTTTTGATATTTGAGATTTTTTATTATGACTCAATACGAGCTAACATTTCTTACTGAAAAAGAGGAAGAAGCTAAATTGGTGCAAACCCTTCTCGAATCATCTTCAGGAAAAATTCTGAATGAAACAAAGTGGGGAAAAATCCAGACAGCTTATCCGATAAAGAAAAAAGCCTCTGCCTATTATTACACATGGCTTGTTGATTTAGGCCCACGACAGGTTGCTGAGTTTAAAAGAAAACTGAATTTTAACGAAAATCTTCTCCGCTATTTATTTTTAGAAGTTGATAAAGGATCGTTAACCAAGTAGACTTTAATAAAGTACACATCAGTATGGCAAGCCGTTCATTAAACAAAGCAATACTTATTGGCAATCTCACACGGGACCCTGAGTTAAAATATACTCCTTCAGGTACCGCGGTGTGCACCTTCGGGGTAGCCACCAATCGTTCTTGGACCACGGGAGACGGCCAAACAAAAGAAGATACCCAGTATCACCGGATTGTCGCGTGGCAGAAACTCGCTGAGCTTTGTGGCAAACTTCTGACAAAAGGCAGAAAAATTTATCTTGAAGGCCGGTTGACTTATCGATCATTTACCGGAAAAGACGGACAGCAGCGATCAATAACTGAAATAGTATTGGATGACTTTATTGTCTTTGGTGATGGAAAAAGAGTCGGAGAACCAGAAGGAAAACCCTCTAGCGAAACAAGCTCGGAAGATATTCCTTCAGTCCCTGAAGAAGAGTTCACGCCAGAAACAACAGAGCAGACGCAAAAAAGTAAGAAAGTAGCTTCTGAAAACGTCAATCCTGATGATATACCATTTTAATCATGAAACACGCAGCATGAAGCGTGAAACCTCTCGCTCAGCGCATATTTGTTTCATGTTACATGTTTCATAAACATATGAACAGATGTTTCTTTTGTAAATACAACTCGGAGCCTAACTATAAAGAGAGAGATAACCTTGAAAAGTTTCTTTCACCAAGAAAGAAATTACTGAGCCGCGAGAAAACTGGAGTATGCGCAAAGCATCAAAGACAACTTACTAAACACATTAAGTATGCGCGCTTCCTCGCGCTTATTCCCTACGTCTCGTATCATGGGGTGAAGTAATGGCCGCAACCTCCATACTGTTGAAATCCAACAGAATAAATTCTAAGTTCCAAACAAGTTCGAAATCATAAACTCTAAACAGTTTGGCGCTTATGATTTAGTATTTTTGATTTCTTTTGGAACTTGGGATTGAGAATTTAGTGCTTTTTTGGAGTTTAAGAGTTTTTAAGTCACTGGTGAGCTGTTATAATGATACTATGATCATTACTTTTACCCTTGAGGGATCCGGCAATTTCATCATTAAAGTCGGACAAAAAGTAGAATTTAATGATCCTCTGTTTGAAAAAAAAGAGTCAAAGGAAGTTAGGATTCCATTAGCGCAATTTCTCCACATACCCCCCACTAAAATTTTCAAAACCCTGAAAAAATTTGTTGGTGAGGATGTCAAAAAAGGAGATCTTCTTGCCGAAAAAAAAGGGTTCCTATTTCATCCAAAATATCACAGTGAGCATGATGGGATTATAAAAGAAATCAATCACCATGATGGATCTGTTGTGCTGGAAATCCAAACAGATGAATCAAGTACCATAAACGCTTTTTTTAAAGGCGAAATAGCTTCCCTGGAAAACAATACGGTAACATTGAAACTCAACGCGGGTAAAACGTTGGAGTTGCGGGAAACCAGTCACACATTTGGCGGCTCAGTACTTATTGCAAATATTAAAGAACTTCCGAATTTAGCTGAGGATGAAGTCACTAACAAAATTATCTTTACCGAAAAAATTGCGCCTTATGAACTTGTGAAACTTGAGGCACTGGGAAGTCAGGGATTCATCACCTCTCACCAGTATGTACAAAAACCCTCACTCCCGTCAGCTGTACTTAAGAATATCGACGAGTTTGAGTCGGTTGACCGGAAAAAATTTCCCTATTGCATAATTAATAAAGATAATAATACAATCTACTTTTATGCCTAATGCTTCAAATAACTCATTGAAATTTACTCCCATCCTCCTCGCTCTTTCCGTCGGGGTACTCATTTTTGGATCAGGGTACAAACTTGGTGAGTATAGCGTAAAAAACAACCGCCAGGAGCGATCTTCTTATAGTATCTTTAATGCTTCTCCCGCCAATAAAAAAATAAAAGACGTTGATTTTGCGCTTTTTTGGGACACGTGGGATAAAATTGAGAAAAAGTTTGTAGACAAGAAAAAGCTTGACCCGCAAAAAATGTACTATGGCGCGATAAAAGGAATGGTAGCCAGTCTCGATGACCCATATACTTTTTTCTTGACTCCCGAAGAAAACAAACAGTCAAAAGATGATTTGGGAGGAAAATTTGAAGGAATCGGCGCACAGCTTGGCTTAAAAAATAATCGTATCGTCATAATCGCTCCTCTTAAAAACTCTCCGGCAGAAAAGGCGGGTGTTAGATCAGGTGATGTCGTGGTAAAGGTCGATGATCAATCGACAAAAGGATGGACGCTGACACAGGCCGTCTCAAAAATCAGGGGACAGAAGGGAACAAAAGTCAAAATCCTCTTTGATCGGAACGGAAAAGAAATAGAGTTTACGATAACCCGGGATCAGATTATCGTATCTTCAGTTGAGCTTTCTTACGAAACGAAAAAAGATTGTACTCAAGGATGCGGAAGAGTAGCATACCTTAAACTGAACCAGTTTGGTGAAAACACCAATGGCGAATGGGACAAAGCCGTTGCGGAAATCGTTGGAAGATGGACGCGAAAAGAAATTAAAGGACTGGTCTTAGACCTGCGGGATAATCCGGGTGGATATCTTGATAGCGCAGTTTATCTCGCCTCTGAGTTCATACCCCAGGGAAAACTCGTTGTAAAACAGGAATCAACATCAGGTGAATCAAAAAGCTACCAAGCCTTTCGACTGGGAAAATTACAAGACATACCAGTCGCTGTTCTTATCAACAAAGGCTCTGCATCAGCCTCAGAAATTCTCTCTGGAGCGCTCCGTGACTATAAGCGCGCTACCCTTATCGGTGAAAAGAGTTTTGGAAAAGGATCAGTACAGGAAGCGCTTGACTTGAAAGAAGGGGCAGGACTTCATGTTACCGTCGCGAAATGGATTTTGCCAAATGGTGACTGGATTAATGGAAAAGGAATCGAACCTACCGTCACAATCGAAAATCAGATTACCGAAGGAAATACTTTAACAAGAGATGATGACTCACAGTTAATAAAAGCAATTGATGCGGTTTTGAATTAATATTCCTCCCAGATGAACCCAATTTAGAATTTATAATTAAGAGTTCAGAATTAAGTTAAGAATTAAGAATTCTTTCTTCTTAATTCATTCTAAATTTTAAACTCAAAATTCTAAATTAAGGCGACTACAATAAACCATTAATACAATCTTTTCTCACAAATCAAGGTAGAAAATTTTGGATCTTTTCGCTATAATTGTCTCTATGCGCAGGCTTCTTATTGTCCTTGCAATTCTTGTTGTACTTTTCGCCGTCGGGCAAAAAACGCGATTTCTGCCAGAGGTAAATCTGGATAAATATCTCAATCTGCCCAA
>CAZHGF010000007.1:17111-21504 GCA_964531945.1 uncultured Gammaproteobacteria bacterium
GAGCTGAGAAACGAGTTTTAGTATACGAAGACTCCGTGATTACCAAAGTAGTAGAGGAAGCGCTCCCGTCTGTCGTAACAATCGGTATAAACACAACGAGCACACAAGGAGATAGTTTTGAGTTTGATCCCTTTAATCCCTTTTCACCCTTCCGGCCAATCCCCGGGAACCGACGAAATATAGAACGCAATATCGGAAGTGGCTTTATCATCTCAAATGATGGTCTTATTATTACCAATAAACACGTTGTGTCAGACACTAATGCCAAATATACGGTACTGACGAATGACAGCAAGAAATATGATGTTGTAAATATCTACCGCGATCCGGTAAATGATTCCGCAATTCTCAAGATCAACGCGTCGGGGTTAAAACCATTAAAATTAGGTGATTCTTCAACTCTGAAGTTAGGTCAACTGGTTATCGCAATCGGGACTCCCCTCGGGGAGTTTACCAATACCGTTACCTCGGGGATCGTCTCGGGACTCGGGAGAGGCATTACTGCGGGTTCTCCCTTTGAAGGCGCCGTTGAAAAACTTGATAACGTAATTCAGACAGACGCAGCTATCAGTCCCGGAAACTCAGGCGGTCCACTTTTGAACTCAAAGGGAGAAGTTATTGGTATAAACACAGCGATTGCGGCCGAAGGACAAAATATCGGCTTTGCGATACCATCGAGTGTTATTGAAGAGCTTATCGATAACTTTGAAAAGCGGGGAAGCACGTTTGAACGACCCTACCTTGGTGTCCGGTATCGAATGCTTGATAGACAAACAGCGATCCTGAACGAGTTGGTAGAAGGAGCGTATGTGGTGGAAGTTTTGGAAAATTCACCGGCAGCAAAAGCGGGTGTTCAAGAAGAAGATATTATTACCGAGATTGATGGACAGAAAATAAGAGGAGACGATGGAGGACTGGCTAAAATTATCGCGGAAAAGAAAATTGGCGATAGTGTTAATGTAAAGATTTGGAGAGAAAATCAGTTGCGTGATTTCCGTCTTACCCTCGAATCAGCAAATCAGTAATATGCAGCTCCACCCTGTTCCGGAAGATGAAGCTACAGAAGAAGTAAAAATCCTTTACCAGCAGATACGGCAATCTTTGAATATCCCTACCACCCCTCTTTTTTTCCAGTATTTAGGCGGATTCCCCGAGTATCTCCAGTATATTACCCGACAGTTAGTATTACTATTACGTGACGACTCTTTTCAGCAAATATCTGAAGATATCGGGTCAGCGATAAGCGAAAAACTTACTGAGGGAGCTGTCGTTTCAGATGAACTCTCCGAGTGGATCAACAGAAATCAGTACTCTCCGACTTTTTATAACTTTCAAAACGACATCCATACGATTTTCATCAACAACATAAAACTTGCGCTTATCTTCGTGGCGCTTCGAGAAGCGGTAAAGGGATGGGCGGTGGCAGCCAGAAAAATCAGCGCTCAATCTTCATCATACGATGCGAGCTCTCATGGTGAAAGTGAGATGAGTAGTGCGCTCGTTTATTACGATATAATTCCTGCGGTTAAATCATCCGGTTACCCTGATCAAACCAGGTATCAGACTGAAGGATTAATCAAGAGAGAGGTTGGTATTGAGCAAAACTTACTTTCTGAGTATCTGTACTTGTGCCGTAATGAGTTCAGAAGTTTCATAAAAACTGAGGAATTTGTTATCTTACGCGTTGAGACAGAAAAAGAGATACTTATGGCGATTCAGGTGATGCCAACCCCCCTGTCGTCGCCCATCAACGTAGTACTGGAGCTCACGTCCAGATATCCTCACTTTCCCGACCTTCTCTATCTTCTCTCAGAACATTTTCCCACCTATGCCATTCAGCGGATGCTTTTCAGCTGCTTCATGCAACGCCAGTAACCCGTTAAGAATCGATTATCCTCCAGCTGTGCTATAATTTCCTCATATGATATCATTACAGGCTATCCGAGGATTTCGTGATCTGTACCCGTCAGATAAAGCTGTGCAAAACTACATTTTTGATACGTTAAAGACGGTGGCTACCTTGTATGGCTTTGAAAATTACGATGGACCGCTCCTGGAACCAATTGAGCTCTACTTAGGGAAATCTTCGCGGGAGCTGGTAGAAGAACAGACTTTTAATATGAAAGATAAAAGCGATCAAACCTTAGTTCTCAGACCTGAGATGACTCCTTCCCTGGCACGCATGGTTGCCAATAAAGCAAATGGGCTTATTTTCCCATTAAAACTCTTCAATCTGGGATTACGTTATCGTTATGAAACTCCCCAAAAGGGTAGGGAGCGGGAGTTTTATCAGGCAGACTATGATATCTTGGGAGTCGATAACGTATTAGCAGACGCAGAAATAGTAGCAGTGGCAGCGAAGATCTTTGAATTACTCGGAGCAACCGAAAAAGATTTTACCATCCGGATTAACTCCCGGGAGTTTATGAAAAAGAGGCTTACTGAATTTGGAGTAACAGAAAATTCCTTATCCCAAGCGTTAACACTAATCGATCGTTTTGAAAAACTGAGTAAGGATGAGTGGAAAAAACAAGCTCTAAACATTGATGGTCTCAACAGTGACCGATTACAAATCTTTCTTGAGGAACAAAGTGATTCTCAAAATGATCCTTACTTTCAAAATCTTTTTACCATCTTAAAGTCATATAACGTTGTCCAGTACTGTGTGCTGGACAAAAGCATCGTAAGAGGTTTGGACTACTATACGGGTTTAGTATTTGAAGTCAAAGAAAATGGTGGCTTGAAACGGTCGCTTCTTGGAGGAGGAAGGTATAATAACCTGACTGAAAAATATAATCCCTATGTAAAAATTCCCGGAGTGGGCTTTGCCACTTCCGATGTCGTTTTAACTGAGTTTATCAAAAATAAAAATCTTGCCCCTGAACTGAATTCAAAGCAAACCCGATATTTAGTAACGGTTTTCAACAGTGATACGGTACAACAATCATTAAGTATCTTACAGCAATTACGGAGCAGAAATATTCCTGCAGAATTATACCCCGACCCAGAGAAAAAACTTGACAAACAAATAAAATTCGCGGATAGAAATAAAATTCCGTATGTAATAATTCTTGGTCCGGACGAAATCGCAAAAAATGTTGTAAAAGTTAAAGATATGAAAACGGGAGAACAGGAAGAAGTAAAAATTGAAGACATGGATAAATTGATACTTTCCTAATAACTAATCACAAATTACCAATCACTCAACACCATGCAAGTAAATCCAAATGTCGTCATTATTGAAGCGTATCCTGGAGCCGGAGGAGATGAGTCAAAAATATGGGCGCGTGAACTTCTTCTCTCTTATGTCCGGTTTGCGCAGCGAAAGGGTTTTAAGTTTGTATACCTGGATACTGATATTGTGAAAATAAGCGGAGATAGCGCCTATAATTATTATAAAAATGAAACAGGAGTTCACCGGGTACAACGAATCCCTACTACCGAACGGAAAGGGAGAATACATACTTCGACAGCTGTTATTGTGGTATTACCGCAGATAATTCAATCAGATATTCGTATAAACCAAGGTGATTTAGAGTGGGATTTTTACCGGAGCGGAGGACATGGAGGACAGAATGTGAATAAAGTCGAAACCGGAGTGCGTCTCACCCATAAGCCAACGGGAGTTGTCGTCACCTGCAGCCAGGAGCGCTACCAACAGGCAAACCGCCAGATAGCGCTCGAACTTCTGGCGAGTAAACTCTATCAGCTTGAGGAGGAGAAAAAAAAGGGCATGATGTATTCGTATGTTACGAATATTGGCAATGGTGAACGGGCTGAAAAGATTCGTACCTATAACTTTCCTCAAAACCGCCTCACCGATCACCGGCTGGGAAAGAGTTTCCATAACTTAGAAGAAATTATCGAAACCGGGAAGTGGGATAAGGTGTTTATGTTAAGTTGAACATTCGTCAGCCATTTGATAGAATATAAATCTCATGTTCCATGCTTCGGTTTATGTTACATGATTTTTATATGAAAGCAAAAATTCACCCAGCCTACTACTCAGATGCCAAAGTTGTCTGTGCTTGTGGTAATACCTTTACCACCGGATCAACCAGACAGCATATTACGGTCGAGGTGTGCTATAAGTGCCACCCTTTCTTTACCGGAGAACATCGATTCCTTGATGCTAAAGGACGGGTAGAAGAGTTCCAAAGACGACAAAAACAGGCACAAGTGTATAAAGCAAAAATCGCAACCAAAAAAGCTAAAACAGAAGAATCACGCGAGCGTCAATCGAAATCTCTCCGCGAGCTTCTGGGAGAAGGGTAAGAGAGGGGTGTTGTGAGTTGTGGGTTTTGCGCATAACGCTTGAGCGCTTGACGCTTAACATGAATAAGTTACGAAACATATGGCACTCCCAAGAGATTTCGTAACGTATGAAAACAGG
>CAZHGF010000008.1:0-19327 GCA_964531945.1 uncultured Gammaproteobacteria bacterium
GGTCGATAAAGCAGTGATTACCGTGCCAGCGTACCTTGATGATTCCCAACGACAAGCCACAAAACAAGCTGGCGAGATCGCGGGACTTGAGGTCGTGAGAATTCTCAACGAGCCCACAGCTGCAGCTCTTGCTTATGGTTTGGATAAAAAACACGCCCATACAATTGCAGTCTATGACTTGGGAGGAGGAACATTTGATATCACTATTCTTGAGCTGGGAGATGGCGTATTTGAGGTAAAGGCAACCAATGGCGACACCCATTTGGGAGGTGACGACTTTGATAAAGTTATTGTCGACTATATTGCTGATGAGTTTAAGAAAGAGAATGGTATTGATTTAAGAAAAGATGCTCAGGCTCTCCAGCGGTTAAAAGATGCCGCTGAAAAATCGAAGATTGAGCTTTCGTCATCAGTCGAGGCGGAGATTAATTTACCATTTGTCAGTATGAAGGATAATCAGCCGCTTCATCTGGTAATGAAGCTAACTCGGGCGAAGTTGGAGTCATTGGTCGATCCGCTCATTGAGAAAACCTTTGGGCCCGTTAAGGCGGCGTTAAAAGATGCCAAGGTTGATGTTTCAAAAATTGATGAGATTGTCATGGTCGGTGGCATGACCCGGATGCCGAAGATTATAGAAAAAGTGAAGGAGTTCTTTGGAAAAGATCCTAATAGATCAGTAAATCCTGATGAAGTGGTAGCAATCGGTGCGGCTATTCAAGCAGGGGTACTGACGGGTGAAACAAAGGATGTAGTACTTCTTGATGTTACTCCCCTGACGTTGGGAGTAGAGACCTTGGGAAGAGTGATGACGGCGCTTATCCAAAGAAATACTACTGTCCCGACTTCAAAATCAGAAGTATTCTCAACAGCTGCCGATAATCAGACACAAGTTGAGGTACATATTTTACAGGGAGAACGGCCACTTGCAAAAGACAATAAGTCTCTGGGAAGATTTATCTTAGAAGGAATTCCTCCCGCTCCACGGGGAGTTCCACAGATTGAAGTTTCGTTTGATATTGACGCCAATGGAATCCTTACGGTAACTGCAAAAGATAAAGCAACGGGAAAATCACAGAGTATTAAAATCACCGGGTCAACCGGGCTTTCAAAAGAAGAGATAGAGAAGATGAAAGAGGAAGCTGAAAAACATGCAGAAGAAGATAAACAGGAGAAGGAAAAAATAGAAGTACGAAACAAAGCAGATAATCTGGTATATGTTGCAGAAAAATCCTTGAAAGACGCCGGAGATAAAGCGCCAAAAGATACCAAAGAAGACGTAGAAAAAAAGCTCAAAGAGTTAAAAGACATCCTTGATAAAGGAACAAAAGAGGAGCTTGAGGCAAAAACGAAAGAATTATCAGACGCTCTCCAAAAGATAGGTCAGGCAATGTATAATCAACCCAAGGCAGAAGGTAAAGAGAAGGCTGATAAAGAAAAGGAAGAGAAAGAGAAGAAAGATGTTGAAGAGGGAGAAGTAGTAAGTTAATTTTTTAGTCTCTACTGCGGGTGGCGCGAGTGGAGGGACAAGGCAGCGCTGGCGGGAGGATTAGCGAGCCGCAGGACCCGCAAAAATGAAAATTAGCATTATACTCGTCATGCATCCAAATAGCTCCATGGTAACCCTCCCCGCATGAAGTTATGGCGGGGCATCCCAAGTCGTATTTGTCTGCATGACTTGCATATCATCATAAAAATGAAGGATGAATGTTCAATATTTAAAAGTCAAGGGATATCCTTATGAAGGATTACTACGAGGTTTTAGGTGTTTCAAAAAATGCAACTGCTGAAGAAATAAAAGCTTCGTACCGCAAGCAGGCTCTCAAGTGGCATCCTGATAGAAATAAATCTCCGGAGGCAACTACGAAGTTTAAGGAGATAACGAAGGCGTATGAAGTACTTGCAGATCCCAAGAAACGGGAAATGTATGATCAGTATGGTGCAGATGCGTTTGAAAGAGGTGGGATGGGCGGAGGGTCATATGGTCAAGGTCCTTTTACTTATACCTATACTAATGTTGGTGACAATCCATTTCAGGGAGGAGATTTTGGCGGCTTTTCTGATCCGTTTGAAATATTTGAGCAGTTTTTTGGATTCCGTTCACCATTTACCGGTACCCGGCAGCGGAGAAATATATACCAGCTGACATTAACGTTTGATGAAGCGGTAAAAGGAGCAGAAAAAGAAGTAGTGATCAATGGAAAGTCAAAGAAAATAAAAATACCGGCGGGAGTGGATGATGGTACCCGGATGCGATTTTCTGATTTTGATCTTCTGTTTCAGGTACAACCACACTCTCACTTTAGGCGCGATGGACAAGATATATATATTGAAAAATACATCACTTTTCCCGAAGCAGTACTCGGGACAACGGTTGAGGTTCCAACCATAAATAAAACCGTGAAACTGAAAGTACGGCCAGGGACACAGCCCGGTACCACGGTGCGGTTGCGCGGAGAAGGCGTTTCCTATCCACAGAGTTCCCGGCGGGGAGATCAGTATGTTATCTTCCAGATTAAAGTTCCCGAACGAGTTTCGTCTCGCGCAAAAAATCTCCTCGAAGAATTAAAAAACGAGTTATAGTGTTATATCCGTTAAGCAATACGCATTCTTGCATATGTCTTTTCGCGCATGCAGCACGTACGTCAATGGTTCTATGGTTAAATGGTTAGAATGGTTTAATAGTTAACCATGTAGCCATATAGCTATTGAGCAATTGAATCATATTATTACTATGCGTGATAAACTATGAAAATTTCTGTAAATCCGGAACATCTTCAAGCGTATAAAACAAAACTACTTGTTGAACGCGTTGTTGATGAGCATTTAGCCAGGAAGGGCTATCTCCGAATCGATGCGCCGATTCTTTCTCCGGTACTCATCCCGGAGTCTTATCTTGAAATTTTTAAAACAAAATTTCAGTATCTCCAAAAAAGCGAATTACTGTACCTGACTCCATCTCCAGAGCTATTTATGAAGCGGCTTATTGCGCAGGGAATCGGTAATGTGTTTTATCTGGGGAAATCATTTCGAAACAGCGAATCCATGTCTAGCCTTCACTCTCATGAATTTACCATGCTCGAACTCTACAAAGTAAGTACTAACTATATGGATATTGCCGATGAAGTACTGCGTCTCTTGCAGAAGATTGCGCGCCAGTTTCAGGGGAATGGGGAAATAGCGTACCAGGGAAAAAGAGTATGTTTTGAAAAATGGGAGTATATCTCAGTTGGAGAAGCGTTTTCACGCTATGCCGATATTCCGGCAGATATAGTATTTAAAGCGGAGGCCTTTATCAAAAGAGCGCAGGAGAAGGGATATAGTACAGAAGGATATATCTATGAGGATATTTTTTCACAAATCTATGCTCAGAAGGTTGAACCGAAACTGGGGGTAAACGGATATCCCACCCTTATTTATGACTATCCGAAAGAACTGGCCGCGCTGGCCAAGTTGAAAGATGATAATGAAACGGCAGAACGGTTTGAGTTTTATATAGGAGGAGTTGAGTTAGGGGATTGTTATACCGAACTTACGGATTGGAAGGAGCAGAGGGATCGGTTTCAGAAGGAAGAAAAAAACAGGAGGGGACAAAAAAAACAAGCTCATGCAATTGACAAAGAGTATATCAAAGTATTACAATATGGACTTGTTCCGTGTGCGGGGATAGCAATAGGGATTGATAGATTAGCGATGATATTTGCGAATGTAGCATCAATTCATGAACTGCGACTCGTTGACGTCCTTTAATGTAATTATCAAAGTTAGTTAAAATTAGTTGAAATTGGTCAAAGTTTGTTGTAATTAGTTGTAATTGGTTGAAATTAGTTAGAATTAGTTAAAAATAGCTCATTCCAACTAACTTACGACTAATTCTAACTAATTAGAACTAATTTTAACTATTTCTCACTATTTTTAGTATGCGAATAAATGCAGGAAACTTAAAAAAAGGTGAATTTATTCTCTTTCAGAACGAGATCTACCAGATTCAAAAGGCTGAGTTTTACTCTCCCGGTAAAGGATCGGCCCTCATGAAAACGAGGATTAAGAATGTCATGAGTGGAAAAAATGTTGATTACACTTTTAAATCAAATGAAGAAGCGGAAACACTCGATATAGCAAGTATAGAGATGCAATTTCTCTATAAAGACAGTGAGAGCTACTTTTTTATGGATGAGCGTTCTTATAATCAGTACGCAGTTCCTTTGTCAATAGTGGGTGAAGCTGGCAAGTTCTTCAAAGAGGGAAATAAGTATTTTGTTTATGTTTACAACGACAAGGCTTTAACGGTAAGGCCTCCCTTGAGTGTTAAACTACAGGTTATTGAAACGGAAGACGCGATAAAAGGCGATACGGTAAGCGGGGCAAAAAAACCAGCAAAAGTTGAAACAGGAGTTACGGTGATGGTGCCGTTATTTGTAAAACCCGGAGAGTATATTATAGTAAACCCAGAGAGTGGTACGTATGTTGAGAGAGTGAAAGAATGAGAATAGATGGCAGATGATGGATGATAGATTATGGAAAGTATTGTCAATTCTGTCGTCTATCATCTATCATCCATGATCTAATAGTATGGCATCAGTAGGTGAGATTCTCAAAAAGGAACGTGAAAAAAAAGGATTAACTCTTCGGCAAATAGAAAAGGAAATAAAAATCAGAGAAAAAATACTCCGTGCAGTTGAGGAAAATGACTGGAACTTCTTTTCTTCAAAAATCTATAGTACGGGTGTTATCAGAAACTACTCGAAGTACTTGGGTTTAGATACACAAAAAATACTCGCGTTTTTTAGAAGGGATTTCGAGAATACTGACGATATTCACATTCGTAAGAATGTTACTCCTGGATATCTCACCCCGCAATCGAAAAAATTAATGGCACTTAGTTTGTTTCTCATAATAATACTTTTTCTCAGTTACTTTAGTTACCAGTTAAAGCAATTTTTATCTCCCCCGAATATAGTAATTATTTCTCCTCAGGGAGATAGAGTCCGATCTGAAGAGTTGATAAAAATAGTAGGAAGGACGGAAAAGGAAGCAACAGTGACGATCTATGGAGAGAAAGTGTATCCTAACCGGGAGGGAATCTTTGAGTATAATTTCCCGGTACGGGACGGCAAAAACGAGCTAGTGATAGAAGTTGTGGGAGCGAATGGTAAAAAATCAGTGCTGAAAAAGAATTATATTAAAGAGTAAGTATTTTTTTGAGGTCTTTTACTGATTTTACATTTCGGGATGAATAGATCTGTTGAAAGGCAAGTCGTTTTGCCTCCTGCATGATTCGGTCTTCAAAGTAGGTTTTCCGTATTTCTCCGAGGAGTCCTACTTCGCCGATGAAGAGCGATTTTTTTGGCAGAGGTATGTTTTTAATAGAAGAAATGAGTGAAGCGGTAATGCCAAGATCAGCGGCAGTAGACTTAATAGAAACTCCACCAATCACATTGATATAAATATCAAATGTGTCGAGGGGAATATTGAGTTGTTTCCGGATGACAGCCAGAAGGAGCAATACTTTATTATAATCAACGCCTTTTACTACTCTTCGTGGTATCGCAAGCACGGTTGGCGAAGCCAATGATTGAATTTCAAAGTAGAGTGGTCTCTTGCCTTCTGCAAGACCAATAATAGATTTTCCCGGTACCTTTTCATCAGTATGTTCCAAAAAGGCGAGCGGGTTACTGACTTCAACAAGTCCTTCTTTAGCCATTTCAAAAATACCAATTTCATCGGTTGATCCAAATCTGTTTTTTTGTGCCCTCAGTACGCGAAACTGTGATACTTTTTCACCTTCAAATGTGAGCACGGCATCAACCATATGCTCCAGTGTTTTTGGTCCAGCGATATCACCTTCTTTCGTAACATGACCAATAATAACAATGGGAGTTTTTTGTGTTTTTGCCAGTTGGATGAGTTGTGCGGTAGTTTCTTTCAGCTGGGAAATACTTCCCGATGTGCTTTCAACATTTTTAGAATAAATAGTTTGAACCGAGTCTATGACTATCAGCTCAATAGTATTTTTCATATCTTCTACCCCGTGAACTATACCTTCGACCTGTAAAGTATCTGAAAATAAAAATTCAGAAAGGTTTATTGCAAGTCGCTCCGCGCGTTCTTTTACCTGCTCCGCTGATTCTTCTCCCGAGATATAAAGTGTTTTGAGATGTTGTAATGATTGGAGAAGCAAAGTGGACTTTCCTATTCCGGGCTCTCCGGTAAGCAGCACTACTTCACCGGGGACGAATCCTCCTCCCAGTACACGATCAAATTCATAGACACCCGTTTTTATTCTGCTTTTTACCAGTGGTTGAATCTTGGAAAGCGGGGTAGTCGCAAGTTTTGATACCGATTCCGTACTGCGTGAATCCTTACCATCACGTTGTTCTTTAAAGGTATTCCATTGTCCACAGTCAGGACATTTCCCCATCCATGAAGCTGATCCATACGCGCAATTTGAACAAATGAAAAATGCCATAATTAAGATATTAGATATCAGATGACAGATTTCAGATGTCAGAACAAAACAAATATCAGGCATCTGTCATCTCTACTACATTCTCTCAACCGTTTCGATACCAAGAAGATAGAGACCATGCTTAACGGTTGTTGCTACCGTCTGTGTTAACATAAGGCGTAATTCTTTCATTTTCATTTCGGCGTTTAAAACAGAGTGCTTTTGGTAAAAATAATTATAGAGTTGTGTAAGTTCAAAGAGATAGTTGGCGATTGGGTGAGGAGAGTAAGAAAGGGCTGCTTCTTCGATAACATCAGTAAACTGCACGAGTTTTCTTAGAAGTGCATACTCTTGGGGATTTGGTGGAGGATATTCCACACCGTCAGTAATCTTCGCTTGTTTCAATATGCTTTGACACCGGACATACGTATAAAGGAGGTACGGACCGGAATCTCCCTCCTTGCTAATACTTTTTTCAATGTCAAAGGATATATTCTGATATATATCTGATCGAAGAAATGAATACTTAATAGAGGCAAGCGCTATTTTTTCAACAAGTTCATTATCTTCAAGTCCAAATTTGTGCTTAATTTCCTCCTCCACAAGATGAATAAGTGAAATGGCATCAATTATGCGGCCGCTGCGAGACGACATTTTTCCTGATGTTAAATTAATCATTCCAAAACCAACATGTTTTATTTTGCCTATAAGGTCGGGATAGATAAGCTCTGTTGCTTTTTTTACGACTTTCCAATAACCATTTTGCTCACTGGCAGTTGTTACAACAGATAAATCAAAAGCAAACTCTCTTTTTTTTAGTTCAATAAGACCCATATCTTTCGCTTCATAGGTAGAATTACCGTATTTGTTGATAAATACACGGGTATGGAGTCCATATTCTTCTCCTTTAAAAATTATTGCTCCATCACTTTTCTCAAAGATAGATCCAATATGGGACATAACAATTTCTTTACCAAGCAGAGCTGTTTCGCTTTCAAAGTAATACCGATCATAATGAATGCCTAGTTTTGTTTCCAGTTGAGCATAGTAATCTAAATTCATTTGTCTTGTTTCTTCCCACAGCGGGTACACAGAAGGATCCTTAAGATATATCTTTTTATTCAATTCATCTATTTCCTGTCGTATCTGATCATTGGTTTCATAAAATGCTGACCCTTCCTGGTAACATTGTTGGAGAAACTTAATTTTTTCCTCAAGGGTATCACATTCTTTCAGTACGTCTCCTTTTTTTGACAAACTATATAAACATTTTGCAACATGGAGTCCAATATCCCCTTGGTAATTCACTCCATGTACGGTATATCCGACAGAAGTTAAAATACGTGCCACCGATTCCCCATATATGTATGAAAAAAGATGGCCGATATGAGGGAGCTTATGAGTGTTAGGATCTCCGTATTCGAGTAGTATACTTCTATTCTTCTTTTCGAATGCGGATTTAATATCCATGCGCTGTGCTTCATCAACAAGAAATGATTTTCTCATCCAAAAATTGAGAAAACCTGGTTTTACGACATCAATTTTTTCAATAAATTCACTCGGTATCAGATTATTTTTAATTTCTTCTGCCAGCACCATCGCGTCCTGACCAACCGCCTTGGAAATTTTAAGAGCGATACTCGATGCATAATCACCGAACTTACTGTTTATGGGTTGCTTAATAGGGACAGTTTCGATTTTCACCCCACGTGTATCGAGGATCTCAGAGATAAGTTTCTTGAGTTTTTCCTTTACCATTTGGTTTATATGATAACATAAAATCACGGCAAGTTCATTTGCATTATAGGTCTGATTTTTTTAAAATAGATAGTGGTTATCAATCTCCATTTTTTCGTGTGTATAATAATCATCGCAAGTCGGTATGTTTTTACCTGATAGAAGATACCTGCTGTTGAAAGTTAATTCTTAAGTATGAAGCGTAAGTTATATATACTTGGATTTCTCATAATTCTTTTCTCACTTTTTATTGGAGTTCGCTTTTTTCTTTTGAGCGCGCAGGATACCTTTGGTAAGGTACGTATTGTATCTACCCCCTCAGCAACGGTATTTGTTGATAACGTTGCTGTCGGAAAAACTCCCTACGAGGAGAAAATTAAAATTGGTGAGTATCACATTAAATTGATTCCCGAAGCGACGGCAACTACGACCTCAACATGGCAAGGAAAGGTAAAGATATACAAAAATACGCTGTCTTATATAAAAAGAGAGTTAGGAGCAACTGATTTAGAATCCGCTGGAGAAATATTTACTGTTACTAAGATGGAGAAAACGAAAAAGAAAAATAGTGGAGAAATATATATTGAGACTGATCCAAACGGCGCTATTGTTTATCTGGATAATGATGAAAAAGGTATCGCGCCTGTCGAACTTGCAGATGTCATCAAAGGGGATCATGAAGTATCGGTTTTTATGCCTGGTTTTTTAAGAAGAACGGAAAAAGTAAAGGTCGACTCGGGGTATCGAGTTAATACTAATTTTAAATTAGCGGTTGATCCTAATCAAAAACTTATCACACCAGCGAGTGATGAAGCAAAGTTAGAAGCATCATCGAGCGCTAAGCCTGTAAAACATGAGGTCGTGATTAAGGATACGGTACAAAATACCGAGTTGGGATACTTACGGGTACGCGAAGAGCCAAGTGTTACTTCATCTGAATCAGCTGGCGTAAAAGCGGGAGAAACGTTCGATTTTATCGAAGAAAAAGATGGGTGGTATAAAATAAAGTACGATGGTAAGAATGAAGGATGGGTTTATTCACAGTATGCAGAGAAAGTGGAGAAATAAACTCGAGGCGTTATGAATTCACCGTAACAATATGATTCTATGGTTCCATTGTCCTATGGTTAGAATGGTTTTATGGTTAACCATGTAGCCTTCAACCATGTAACCATATAACTATGTATTGGATATATACGGTGAACTTTATATACGCTTAACGCTTCGCGCTTTTCCAGATTACTCTGTTATAGATGATATATGAATAAGGGATAATGAGGATAACGATGATAAATACTTTATAGATTATCCACGAATGAAAAGCGATTCCTCCAAGATCAATAAATTTATCACCAAAGATTTTTAGTGAGAATGTCATTCCCAACCATTGTATAACTATTGATCCCGATGAAACAAGATTAAACATTATGAGTTTTTTAAAGTACTCTGCAAGACTTCCGTTGATTCTTTTATGCGAAAAACTCCAGAAATTGTTGAACAAGAAGTTGGATAGAATAGCGAATTCCGCGCTGATCGCGTTCGCGGTTGGCTTAAAAAAGTTCAAACCATGGATGAGAAAATAGGCGATACCGAAATCAAGTAAAAAGCCAACACTTCCAACGATTACATACTTTATAAACGAGGAGTGATTGAGCATATAAATGAAGGTTTGCAAGATTGTTTGCAAAGAGTTAAGTTTGGATTTTCCATAGCTTCTTTCTCCAAAGTTTATAGGAATTTCTACGATGTGCGCGTGATTTTTGAGTGCGTAGTCCAGAAAAGCCACCTGAAAAACGTATCCGGTATAGTTTTTTATATGTGAAGTCGCATCCCGTACTATCCATGATTTAATCGCTCTATAGCCGGATGTCCAATCGGTAATCCGTGGCTTCATAAATCCCAATCGCAATACATAGTTTCCAAATACTGATAGAAACTTACGATCAATTCCCCAATTCTCCGGGATTGATCCTCCGGTGATGTAGCGTGAACCGATGACAAAGTCCGACCCTTTTTCTATTTCTTTTAAAAACTCAGGAATTTTTTCTGGTTCATGTGAAAGATCCGCATCCATTTCTAGTATCAGGTAGGGACTCAGCTTTTCTAAAGCATAGGTAAATCCATGGATATATGCTTTTCCAAGTCCCTCTTTTTTTGTTTCGAGCAGATGAAGATGTTTATTGCCTTTCTGTAATTTTTTAACGGTTGCCGGAGTGCCATCATGCGATGTGCTGTCGACGACCAATATGTGGAATTCCCAATGCGGGTTCGTTTTTGCAGATGTAAACACTCCTTTTATGACAGCCTCAACCGTTCCCTGTTCGTTATAGGTGGGTAATACTAAGACTGCTCTTTTCATAAGAGGTGTTCGCTAAAATATCGAATAGTAGTATTAATTCCCTGTTCTAAAGGAATAACTGGCTCCCAGGTGAGCAGTTTATGAGCCTTACTTATATCCGGTTTTCTCTTTTTAGGATCATCCTGATCTATCGGCTGATACACTATCTGAGATTTTGTACCCGTTTTTAACTGTATCAATTCTGCCATTTCTCGAATAGTTTTTTCCTCAGGGTTTCCTAAATTTACGATTTCTCCTGCGATGTTTTTTGTTGTCGCGAGTTTATAAAGACCTTCGACCATATCTGATACAAAACAAAAGGATCGGGTTTGTTTCCCATCTCCATATACCGTTATGGGTTTATTCATCAGAGCTTGTACGACAAAATTGGATATTGCCCTTCCATCTTCTTTTTCCATATTCGGACCATAGGTGTTAAAAATACGAGCGATACGAATATCGAGCTTATATTTTCTAAAATACGTCATGGTAAGTGCTTCTGCAAAACGCTTAGCTTCGTCATAGCATGACCGAACCCCTATGGGATTAACATTTCCCCAATAATCCTCACGCTGAGGGTGAACCAGAGGATCACCATATATTTCTGAGGTTGAGGATAACACAAACGATGAGCTTGCCAAACTTCTCATAAACTCTAAAATCTTATGAGTACCGAATGAGTTGACGATCATGGTTTCAACCGAATACTTTTTATACTGTACGGGTGAAGCCGGCGAGGCGAGGTGGTAAACAATATCAAAGGCTGGAAGTGACGAAAAATCGTACTGAGTTATATCCTGTTGTATAAATGTGCATAAGGAAGTTTTTAATAAAGGCACAATGTTTGCATTGTTGCCGGTAATAAGATTGTCGATAATGGTAACCTTATCCTTCTTTTCAATGTGAAAGCGTGCGAGGTTTGATCCGATAAAACCAGCGCCCCCGGTTATTAATATATTCATATCTTATGATAACACTGGTTCTCTACCAGTGGAGATATAGGTGAAACCAAGTTTCTTCAAAGCGTCTGGTTGATAGATATTGCGACCATCGATAATGACAGGTTTTTTCATAAGAGACTTAACTTTCGCAAGATCCGCCTGCTTAAACTCATTCCACTCGGTAAGAATACAGAGTGCATAGGTATCTTTTACCACATCATAGGGATTCGTGTAATAATGTAGCTTATCCCCAAAGATTTTCCTCACATTTTCCATCGCCGCCGAATCGTAGACATGTAAAGCATAACCTTTAGTTAAAAGTTCCCTTATTACGAAAAGGGATGGCGCCGCGCGGATATCATCGGTATCCGGCTTGAATCCGAGTCCCCAGAGTGCAATCTGCTTGCCTGTTGTATATTTAAGTATTTTTGCGATATAGTTTTCTCTTGAAGCAGTATTTATTTTCTCAACAGATTCCAATAAATTAACATCGATGTCAAAGTTTTTGCCCGTATGAATAATCGCATTGACATCTTTTGGCAAACATGATCCACCGTACCCCACCCCTGGATGCATAAACGTTCTCCCGATACGTTTATCGAGCCCTACCGCATGGAGTACCGTCTCAACATCAGCTCCTGCTTTTTCACAGTAGAATGATATTAAATTTGCAAAGGAAATTTTTACCGCGAGCATTGCGTTTGCGGTGTATTTAATAAGCTCTGCTGAGGCAAGATCGGTGATAACACGTTCTCCATCAAGCGGCTTATGTAAATCAAGAAGGATGTCTATTGCTTTTTTACTATCAGATCCAATAACGACGCGATCAGGTTGTATCGTATCGGGTAGTGCTGTTCCTTCGCGCAAAAACTCTGGACAAGAGGCGACGGCAAAGTCAGCATTTTTTGATTTCGAATTCTGTAGAATTTCTTCAACTTTTTTGTTTGTTCCAACCAATACGGTACTTTTACAGGAGACGACGGTAAAACCCTTTTTCAAGTGCTTACCGATGTTTTCTGCCACCTCAAAAACAGCGGATAAATCAGCTTCACCGTGTTTCGTTGGAGGAGTACCGACGGTGATAAAAACTGTATCAGCCTTTGGGATAGCCTGATCATACTCGAGAGTAAAATGGAGGCGATTCGCTTTCAGGTTTTTTTCAAGAAGTTCTCTGAGTCCTGGTTCATAAATGATAGGGTCACCATTCTTCAATCGTTCAATTTTTTCCGGCGTGTGTCCGATAACCCACACATCATTTCCAAAATCCGCAAACACACAGGCGGTTACCAACCCCACATATCCGTGGCCAACAATTGCGAGTGTCATAACGTAAAATCATATAAAAAAAGAGGGTGAAAAACAAGGGGAAATAAAGTTATTTATAGTGTAGATATTATGGTGTTTAGCCCTTCCGCAAATGTCTTCATCTTATAGAAGTTATTTTTTACACTTTTGATTTCAGAATACTGCGAGCGGGGGGCCTTGCCGATAGAGTACTGGGCAAATGTTGTTGGTTTGACAAGTGATTCATCAAGATGAAATGTTTGCGCGATGAGTATTGCTGCGTTAAATGGTGAGAGGGTGGTTGCACCCACAACATGAAATACTTGCGGTGAGTAATCATTGATGAGGTGTTTGAGCCCGTAGGCGATATCATCAATGAATGTTGGAGTGATTGAGGCATCAGTAATCATTTGCAGTTCTTTTCCTTGTTCAAGAAGTGATTTCAAGGATCGGACGAAGTCTTTTCTGGGTTCATATGCCGCGCGATACGGGTAGGCGATGCGGACAATCATTGCATTCCCGTTTAACAGTTTTTCTCCTTCATACTTGGTTTTTGCATACACCCCCAGGGGGTTAGGAGTACTCTTTTCATCATACGGAGGATTCGTGCCGTCAAAGACAAAATCGGTGGAGATATAAATGAGTTTTTTCTTCTGTTTTTGGACTGCTTCAAAAATATTTCTGGTTCCTTCGACATTTACTTTATAGGCAAGATCCTGCTCTTTTTCTGCGCCATCGACATTGGTATAGCCGGCAAGATGGAGAAGTATATCGTAATTTTTATCCTTCAAAAAATTCCAAACACTTTCTCTGTCCGTTATATCAGTGTCGTTCTGGAGTATTTCAAGAAAATCGAGGTCCTGACCAACAAGTTCAATAATCCGTGATCCGATAAGTCCGGTTGATCCGGTGATGGCGATTTTCATTCATTTATTATGGAACATGTAACATGAAACATGTAACATGGAACATGAAACATTGTAGAGATTATTTCTCTACTTTTTAAGCTTCATGCTTCGTGTTTCATGTTACATGTTTCATGCTTCATGTATAATACTGTTTCTTATAGTATTCCTTATACTTTCCACTCTTTATCTTTTTCCACCAGTCTTCATTGGTTTTATACCACTCTACCGTTTGTTTTAAGCCATCATTTATAGAATGTTTTGGAGACCAGCCGAGTTCGCGATTGATCTTACTCCAATCAATCGCGTACCTTCTATCATGTCCGGGACGGTCCTTTACATATTCAATACACGATTCATCCAGATCCATAAAACGCAGTATTTTTTTGACAATGTCAATATTCGCAATATCCTGATTATTCCTGCCTACAATATAAGTTTCTCCTTTTCTTCCCTTTCGCAAAATAAGATCAATTGTCTCACAGTGATCCTCAACATGGAGCCAATCTCTTACGTAAAGACCATCTCCGTATACCGGTACTTTTTCCCCTTGTAAAAGGTTAGTAATAGTAAGCGGAATAAATTTCTCAGGGAATTGATACGGACCATAGTTATTGGAGCAGTTTGAGATTGTTATGGGTAAACGATAGGTATCATAGTATGCTCTCACCAGATGATCTGAACCCGCTTTTGATGCTGAATAAGGACTATGTGGGCTATAGGGGGTAGTATCAGTAAATTTTTCTGTTGTGTTTAATACAAGTGCTCCAAAAACTTCATCAGTTGAGATGTGGTGAAAACGTTTCACCTTATTTTTCAGTGCAGCTTCTAACAGTGAAGCAGTCCCGTCGACATTCGTTTTCACAAACGTCAGAGGATCCATAATAGATCTATCCACGTGTGATTCCGCGGCAAAGTGTACAACGGTATCAATACCCTGCATCGTTTCCTGCGTTTTTGCCGTATCACAGATATCTGCCGGTATGAAAGTATAGTGTGGGTTATTCTCAAGACTCTTCAAGTTTTCCAGATTTCCGGCATAGGTAAGTTTGTCAATGTTACTGATGTGATCATCAGGATATTTTTTCAGCCAGTAGAGAATGAAGTTAGACCCGATGAATCCTGCTCCACCGGTGACGAGAAGTTTCATGTGAATATTGTACCATGTCTTGGATTTTCGATCATCGATATTCGACTTTGGAGACACTTTTTTTCTCAGATCGAACATCAAACATCGAAGATCGGCTCCTTTACGATCTTTTCCTCAACCCCGGTCTGTTAATGAGACTATCCAAGAGTAACCAGCGCGCTTTTTTGACGGCATGTGGCACATCGTCAGGGAAAAGCTTGGAAGCTGCAGTCATGGGTCGTTGGGAATAAATCGAAATATATGCTTTTTCAAAATCAACCATTTTTGTCAGCTTCACGGTATTTTCAAATTCTTCCTCACTTTCCCCACAAAACCCGACGATAATGTCAGTCGTAAACTTTATATCAGGAATTCTATCTTTTAATTTTTGTACCGTCTTCAGGTATTCTTCCGCTGTATACCACCGGTTCATCCGCTTTAAAACAGTATTATCGCCAGATTGAACAGGGAGGTGGATCGTACGGGTAATATTCTGACATTTTGCGATAGTCTCGATAAGCTCATCTGAGAAGTCCCAAGGATTGGATGAGATGAAGTCAACTTTTTGGAATCCGAGATTTGCCACTTCTTGTAGTAAGTAGGGAAAAAGTGTCGGTATACGATACCGACCGAGATGTTTTACATAGGTAGGTTTGACGGTGCTCTTTACTGATGAACTGTCATTCTGAGCGTTAGCGAAGAATCGAGACCCATCTATGATGGGTCGTTTGGATTGACGTCCTAGATCCTTCTTAAGCCGCTGGTGCGTCAGGATGACACTGGGAGTTTGAAAGTATGTTTTGTCAATATCTCTCATCACCTGTACATTGTTTTCTCCAAGGAGTAAATCAGCTCCATAAGAATTAACATTCTGCCCAAGGAGGGTAATAGTTTTATATCCTTTTTCCTTTAGTTCTCGACATTCCTTTAACACTTGTTCAAGAGATCGGCTGATTTCTCTTCCTCTCGTAAAGGGGACAATACAAAACGTGCAAAAATTATTACAGCCGTTTGAGATGGGAACCCAGGCGTTTATGCTGTCCTGACGTACCGGTTGATTATCAAACCCAACTTCTTCAATCGGCATAAACTCATCAACTTCCGGCATGCGTGACCGTATCTTATTGAGATATTCACCAGTTTTGTCCCGGTATGCCATCCCAACGAGACAGCCGGTGACAATAATTTTATAGGGAATATTTCGTGAGAGTTTGTTTTTCTTGATTTTACCTAAGTTTTGTACCATCCCGTAGACTCTGTCTTCAGCAGATCTTCGTACCATACAGGTATTGATAACAATATAGTTTGCATGACTCATGTTTTTTGTTTCCTGCATTCCCCGATTTTCCAATACCGATGCAATTCTTTCGGAATCGGCAACATTCTGCTGACAGCCGAAGGTCTTTATGAAATATTTCATAGGATACGTTCACCGTTCACTGTATCTATATGGTTAAATGGTTCAATGGTTCCATTGTTCTATGGTTAAAATGGTTTAAAAGCGATGGAGCCATTCAACCATAGAACCTTTGAACCATATTGTTACGTGAGGTCTAATGAGAGTATTTTACCAAATCTTCCTTTTTAATCCTTTCTATAATCCACATGAATACGAGAAGGACAATGCCGACCGTAATGAAAGCGATAAGCTTTTCAATGCCTTTTAGAAATAGACTTAATACCCCCAAAGCAAGTGAAATAATCCAGTAGAAAAATGCTATACGCCGCTTTCCCCATTTAATCTCCAGTAACCGGTGATGAAAATGTCCCCAGTCAGCCCGGAATGGTGACTGCCTCCTTCTGATACGACGGATGATTGTGTACACCGCGTCAATCATGGGGACAGCGAGAATAAGCATCGCAGTTCCCACTTTTCCGAAGGACAGAATGGAAAGTATTCCCAGCAAAAATCCTGCAAGCGCTCCCCCGCCGTATCCCGGCATGATTTTTTGCGGGTAAAAATTAAAAGGTAAGAATCCTAAGTATGCTCCGGCCACAATAAAGGAAAAGAGTGTTACCGTTTGTACACTTATATCATGTGCGGTAAACCGTTGAGAAAGGAGGCCTAAAAATATTGCGGTTATTCCCACAAAACCAGGAAGTTGTCCGTCTACTCCTTTACTCCAATTGACCATATTCATAATCCACGTAAGCCAAATAACAGCAAGAATATCCGCAAGTACCAGAATATTACGTTTTCCTAAAACATCAAAAGTGACATGAACGTGATCAAGCTGTATTACCCCGCCAAAAGGATTTGAGATATAGGGTATTCCGAGTCCAAACGATATAACAATGATAGAGATAATAAGGTTACCAATAAATCTTGAGTAGGGAGAAAGATCTAAGTAATCATCAAGTACTCCGATGACTATCAGGAGGAAACTCGATAGTAATACCCCGATAAGAATTTTGTTGAGCGGTAAGAACAAAAGGGTAGTAATAAGAAGCGCGAAATAAATCGGTACTCCTCCGCCTCTCGGAACCAAACCCTCATGGGTATGTGCAGGGTGTGACCGCTTTTTTTTATCGGTAACAAGCCGGTACTTTTTAGCATAGTAGATAGTCGGAATAGTAAGAATAAATGATACTGCGGCCGAAAATAAAAGTACCGGAAAAACGTCCATATCAGGAAATATAAAACAGTATTTTTAAATATATCAATGTAAATACAATTGTTGAGGAGATATTAGACGCAAGGATTATTTTCCGGATAAAATGATCAGGGAAAAAAAATTTACGATACATATAGATATTGAGAAAGAAAAAGATGTGGAGTATTAACGGTAGTACGAAGATAAACCACGAGTCAACGAGTTGCTTTTCACCCCAGGGTTTTGAGTAAAGGAGTGGGAGCTGGGGAGGTAATGATTGAAATCGGAGGATAAAAGAAGCGATCATCAAAACATCCGCAATCATCAATACTTGCACCATATTTCTCCTATTATACATCAACACGCCACGCTTCGCGTTAAGCGCTCATCGAATATGAATGAGTATGAATAGTTCAATTACTCAATGGTTCTATGGTTGAATAGCTAAATAGTTAACCATAAAACCATTTTAACCATTGAACCATGAACGATGAATAAATAACGAGGTGATACTTATTCAATACTCTGGTTTAATCGGAAACGCCTTACATAGAGCGGATATTTGTTTACGGGCTTGAGCGATCGCTTTTGATTTCTGAATGATGATGTTTCGGGTGTCTGTTTTTCTTTCTTCTGTGGAAGCAATCTTCAGACGTAATTTCGTTGCCGATACATCTGCTACTACGTCATGTATTATCCGCGCAATTTTTTTCATCTCTTTTTCTTTCATACCACGGCTGGTGATACCAGGGGTACCAAGGCGAATGCCGGATGGGTAAAAAGGAGGGTTCGGGTCAAATGGTACTGAGTTACGGTTTAAAACAATTCCGGCTGCTTCCAGTGCTTCTGCGGCAGTATTCCCTAATATGTTCTTGTTCTGCAGGTCGACGAGAATTAAATGACAGTCAGTTCCGCCTGAGATTACATTGAACTTGTATTTCACCAGTTCATCTGAAAGCATTCGGGCATTTTTGATAACCTGTAAAGCATAATGCTGAAATCGTTTTGTCGACGCTTCTTTCAAAGCAACACCAATTCCGGCAATAGTATTGATATGTGGTCCTCCCTGAAGTCCGGGAAACACTGCCTTACTGATTTTTTTTGCAAGATCAGGATCTTTTTTCAGTCCTTTTTCCGTAACCATAATCATCGCACCGCGGGGGCCACGGAGTGTCTTATGGGTTGTTGTAGTGATAATGTCCGCATACTTGGCTGGTGAAGGATAGGCATCGCCCGCGATAAGTCCGGCAAGATGGGCGATATCTGCCATAAGGTAGGCATTAACTGATTTTGCGATTTCTGCAAAGCGTTTCCAATTGAGTAAACGAGGGTATGCTGTTGTTCCCGCGATGAGTACTTTCGGTTTCTCCTTCGTGACTAATTTCTCTAGCGCGTCATAATCGATAAATCCATTTTTATCAAGTTCATACTGTATCGATCGGAAAAATTTACTCGTTGCTGATGCTGAAGCGCCATGGGTAAGATGACCGCCAAAGGCCAGTGAAAGCCCCATGAGGATTTCTCCCGGTTCAAGCACTGCGGTTAGAACTGCAAAATTAGCAGGAGAACCAGAGTAGGGTTGTACATTGACATAGGGAACCCCGAAAAGTTTTTTTGCGCGCTCGACAACGAGATCTTCTACTTTATCAACCACTATTTGTCCCTGGTAATATCGTTTATAAGGGTATCCTTCAGCATATTTGTCACCGAGAGATGAGCCCACCGCTTCTTCTACCGCTTTTGAAGCGATGTTTTCAGAAGGAATCATCATAAGAGTTTGAGAGAGACGTTTTTCTTCTGCTTTGACAAGAGTCGCAATTTCTTTATCGACTTTCGGAAGGAATTTCATGCGACTATATTAGTAAGGTATTTACAGAATGTCAAGCGTTTGTATGAGCTGCTGAATTCTAGAATGAACTGCCCCACCTGGTCTCACGATTGAAAACTTCTAATG
>CAZHGF010000009.1:0-18939 GCA_964531945.1 uncultured Gammaproteobacteria bacterium
AATCCAATCATGCGCAGGAGGCAGAGAAACTCGGAATCAAACCTATTGATCTTGTCGTTTGCAACCTCTATCCTTTTGAAAAAAGGATAGCACATGAATCAGTCACCCTCAGTGAGACAGTTGAGATGATTGATGTTGGTGGCCCGACTATGATTCGTTCCGCTGCCAAAAATTTCAAAAGTGTTACCGTTGTTGTTGATCATAGTGATTACCCATTTGTGGCACAGTTACTTCGAGAAAATACATTAACAGAGGATATCCGGAAAAAACTCGCTGCGAAGGCTTTTGCTCATACAGCGCTTTATGATTCTCAGATAGCACACTACTTACAGGATGATATATTTCCAGATGAAGTTACCATTCCGGGAAGAAAATATGTGGATTTACGCTATGGTGAAAATCCTCACCAGCAAGCTGCAGTATATTTATTTCCCACTACTTCCTCTCCGTTTCAAAATCTTCAAAGACTCTCAGGACGTAAACTCTCGCTTACCAATATTACTGATATCAATGCGGGAATCGAGTCGGTACGATTGTTTACCGAACCGGCAGCGGTGGTAATAAAACACAACACTCCGTGTGGCATTGCGCTTGGAGAAACAGCTCACGAGGCTCTTGAGCGCGCAATTGAAGCCGATCCGGAGTCAGCGTTTGGAGGGGTAATCGTTCTTAATAAACCGATGGATAAACAAACAGCAGAAATAATTGCATCTTTTAAAGATGAGCGGAAAGGAAACATTGATATTGTTGCTGCATCGGAGGTAAAAGAATCTGCGCTTGAGATCCTTAAATCAGTCCGAAAAACGATGGGGATTTATTCTTTCGGGAAGCTTAACGCGATGAACGATGAACGCAAAACGATGAACTTTAAATTCATACACGGTGGCTTCATCATGCAAACTGAAGACACCCATATTGAAGAAAGTTTCAAAGATTGGAAAATCGTGACCGAGAAAAAACCGACAAAAAAACAGGGAGAGCAAATGGAGATCGGTTGGAAATTTATCTCAAGAATTCGATCGAATGCCATCATCGTTATGGATAAGAATCTTCCCATGACACGAGGCATTGGAACAGGTCAAACATCGCGGGTGCGATCAACTAAAATCGCGCTTGAGCAGGCGGGGAAAAAAGGGAAAGACGCAATCCTGGTAAGCGATAGTTTTTTCCCGTTTGACGACTCTGTGAAGCTTGCGGCTGAATACGGCATTGACGCTATCATACAACAGGGAGGATCAGTGAATGATAAAGCATCAATTGAGGCCGCAAATAAATATGGAATACCAATGGTATTTACCGGAAGACGGGCTTTTTGGCATTAATGCGTTGTGAGATATGGGTTATGGGTTGTGCGCAGAACCCAGAACTCATAACTCAAAACTATATGAAAAGCAATAATACTGTTCTCATCGTCGATGCCGGTGGACGTGGTGCCGCGCTTATGCATGCGTACTCGAAAAGTCCGTATGTGACAAAACTTATCGCCGTGCCGGGAAATGATCTCATGCAGATAAATACAAAGAAACCGGTGAAAATTTATCCTCATTTAAAAACAACGAGTGTGAGAGAAATTATCGAAATTTGTAAAAAAGAAAGGGTTGATCTGGTCGATGTTGCCCAAGATAACGCGGTCGAGGCTGGACTTGTTGACGAACTGAAGAAAAATAATATTCTTTGTATTGGTCCAACGAGAGCTGCCGGACAAATTGAGTGGGATAAGGCATGGGCGCGCGACTTTATGAAGAAGTACTCTATTCCCCATCCCACTTGTAAAACATTTTATTCTGAAAAAGAAGGTATTGCGTACATAAAAAAACAACCGGAGGGAAAATGGTTTGTAAAAGCCAATGGCCTGGCAGAAGGAAAGGGAGTCATTCCGGGAGAAAATAAAGAGAAAACAATTGAGGCGGTCAGAGCAATGAACCAGTTTGGTGAAGCGGGAAAAACGTATCTCATTGAAGAATGGCTTGAGGGTGAAGAATTTTCCTATTTTGTGTTGTGTGATGGAAGAACATATCAGTTTGTCGGCGCGGCTCAAGACCATAAACGGCTTCTCAACTTCGACGAGGGGCCCAATACCGGCGGAATGGGCTGCAGCAGCCCTCCTCTGGCTTTAACAAAAGCGCTCATAAAAAAAGTTGATACTGAAATTATCAAAAAAACAGTACAGGGTCTGGTAAAAGAAGGAAGACCTTATACCGGAATCTTATATCTTGGTGGTATTATCGTAAAAAATAAACCGTATGTGATTGAGTTTAACGCACGCTGGGGATCACCAGAAGCTGAAGTAATCGTACCAAGTATCCAGTCAGATCTTTTTAAGATTTCCTACGCGGCTATTCACCAGCAACTACACACAACGAAAGTGAAACTTGACAAAAAAGCTCGAGTCGCTGTTGCGGTATCACTTCGTCCTAACCCATCTGGATTGGAGAGAAAAAATGGAAGGGAAATTTTTGGCATTGAAGAAGCGCGAAAAATGAAAGATGTTATACTATACGGTGCCCGCGTAAAAAAAAGTGATAAAAAATATTATGTTTCAAGTGTACGATTGCTGATGGTAGTTGGCGAAGGGACAAATGTAATTGATGCTCGAGAAAAAGCATATGCGGCAATCGAACATTTATATATCGAAAACAACAATGCTCATTACCGGACTGATATTGGGTGGAGGGATGTGGAAAGATTGAGGAAACGTTAATAGTATAAGCGTTCATAGTTCATCGTTCATGCTTGACGGACAAATACCTCCTCCGCCTCTGACCACGACAGGATATCTTACGATGAACGCTTAAACTCATAACGAATAACGTGTATATGGCACACCGTATTGAACTCATCTATACCGTTCCTGATACCCGCGCGCGAGTGAGAAAAAAGAAGCTTCACTCGCTCGGTTATTCTTCTATTACATCAGTAACCCTTATTGACGTATATACTGTCGATAAAACACTTACACCAGAACAATTAAAAACAATTGCTTCCATGTTAAGTAACCCTGTCAACCAAGCATTTTCTATCAATGCGCCAACCCTTCAGAAAAACTTTACTTTTGCAATTGAAACCGGATTTTTACCGGGGGTAACAGATAACGTTGGGAATACCGCAAAAGAAGCCATAGAAGATCTTCTTAAAAGCAAGTTTAAAAACTCAGAAACGGTATATTCGTCACAGGTGACTCTGGTTGATGGAACAACTACCGAAGAAGATGCGCGAAAAATCGGGGAAAGCTTAGTTAACCCACTGATTCAGCGAATTCATATCAAAAACTTTGCCCGGTATAAAAAAGAGAAAGGAATGGATACTATCGTTCCAAAAGTACACCTTAAAAATGATAGCGCTGTTATTACCGTAAATTTAAATGTTGACGACACGGAACTGCAAAAGATTGGTAAAGAAGGCGTACAAAATGGTGATGGGACCCGTAACGGTCCCCTCGCTCTTGATCTCACCTATATGAAAGCGGTGCAGAATTACTTTAAAAACCTTGGAAGGAATCCCACTGATGTTGAGCTTGAATCAATCGCCCAGACATGGTCTGAACACTGTAAACATACTATTTTTGCCGATCCTATCGATGAACTACCTCAAGGGCTGTATAAGACATACATAAAATCAGCAACCTTTGAAGTCCGGAAGCGGAAAAGAGAAAAAGATTTTTGTGTCTCGGTATTTACCGATAACTCAGGAGCGATTGAGTTTGATGATACGTATTTAGTAACCCATAAGGCTGAAACGCATAATAGCCCCTCTGCGCTTGATCCGTTTGGTGGCGCAATCACTGGTATTGTGGGGGTAAATCGCGATGCGATTGGATTTGGACTGGGAGCAAAACCGGTTATCAATACCTATGGCTACTGTTTTGGATACCCTGATGATGAAACACCTTACTATAAAGCCCCAAATTTTTCTCAAAAAATGTTGCCGCCAAGACGAATCATGAATGGAGTAATTGATGGCGTAAACTCCGGTGGCAACTGCTCTGGTATTCCTACTCCTCAGGGATTTGTTTTTTTTGATAAACGGTTTCAGGCAAAACCGCTGGTATTTGTCGGTACCGTCGGTCTCATACCAAAAAAAATAAACGGCAAACCGAGCTCTATCAAAAAAGCACAGGCAGGTGACTACATTGTGATGATTGGCGGCAGAGTCGGGAAAGATGGCATTCATGGCGCAACATTTTCTTCAGAAGCGCTAGATACCGGAAGCCCCGCAACAGCAGTACAGATTGGTGATCCCATCACGCAAAAAAAACTCAGTGACGCGGTAGTGAAAGAAGCGCGTGAAAAAGGACTATTTCATAGCATCACCGATAATGGCGCGGGCGGGCTTTCCTGCTCAGTTGCTGAGATGGCAAAAGAGTGTGGGGGATTTGTGGCGCAACTTGAAGATATACCGCTCAAGTATCCTGGGCTAAAACCGTGGGAGATCTGGATCTCAGAATCTCAGGAACGCATGACCCTTGCGGTACCGAAAAAAAGTTGGAAAGCGTTTGCTGAACTTATGAAAAAGCGCAGTGTTGAAGCAACGATTATCGGTGAGTTTACTGACAGCGGAAAGTGTGTCGTGAAGTATCATGGAAAAACGGTCATGAATATGGATATGGATTTCTTACACAATGGCCTTCCTCCACGACCAATGCAAACAACATATAGTTACCGTTACCATCCTGAACCGGTGAATAGCAACAACTATGATACAACATTTTTGATGCTGCAAATTCTGTCCCGCTATAACATAAGCAGTTTTGAGTTTATCTCCACGCAGTATGATCATGAAGTACAGGCAGGATCAATCATCAAACCTCTGCAGGGCAAAGGAAGAGTAAACGGAGATGCAACCGTGGTAAAACCGGTATTGGGTTCTTCTAAAGGAGTCGCCATCTCCCAAGGAATCTATCCGACATACAGCGATATTGATACGTATCATATGGCTGCTGCATCAATAGATACCGCAATTCGAAACTTAGTGGTAGTAGGAGCGAATCCTGATAGGATAGCGCTTTTAGATAACTTCTGCTGGTGCAGCTCAAACGATCCCCAGCGGCTTCGTGAACTGAAACGGGCAGTTCAAGCGTGTTATGAATACGCATTGGCATATAAGACACCCTTTATCTCAGGAAAAGACAGTATGTTTAATGATTTTTCAGGGTTTGATGAAAATGGAAAGCCGGTCAAGATATCAATTCCACCAACCCTTCTTGTTTCATCCATTTCGGTTATGGATGATGCTGCAAAAGCAGTTTCTATGGATTTTAAATTCGCGGGAGATTTGATTTATGTGCTGGGGGAAACACATGAAGAGCTGGGTGGTTCTGAGTTTTTTGCGATGCTGGGTGAGATGCAGTATGGAAAACAATATACAGGAAAACATGTTCCGAGAGTAAACACGGACAAGAATAGAAAGCTATACAATGCTCTTCACCAATGTATTGATCGGGAAATCATCTCATCTGCCATTAGTATCAATCGGGGAGGACTCTCAGTTGCGTTGATGAAATCCGCGATGGCCGGGATGATGGGGTTTGATGTTTCACTCAAAAATATTTCCGGAACCGCAATGCAAACCTTACCACTCCTCTTTTCAGAATCACCGGGAAGGTTTATTGTCAGTATTGCGCCAAAAAACAGAGAACGGTTTGAGCCGGCCATTGAAGGCAACGCTTATTCGCTGATCGGTATCGTAAATGATGATAATGAGATTCGCATACGAGACGGAAGCAATAAAACAATGGTCAAAACTGATGTCGCGGAAGCGTTGGAAAAATATAAGATGACGTTTAGAGAGTATTAATTATGAAACCTGAAATATGAAACAAAAAACCATATACTCTTAGAGAGATTTCATGTTACATGCTTCATGTTTCATGATACATAATGTATGAGATTACCAAAAGCACTTGTTGTATCCGGTTACGGCTTGAACTGTGAAGAGGAAACGAAGTTTGCGTTCGAGCAGGCAGGAGGAGTTGCTAATATTGTCCATATTAACGACATCATCGAACGGCCGAAACTTCTGGAGGAATATCAGATTATGGCAATGCCGGGTGGGTTTTCTTATGGCGACGACACCGGTTCCGGAAACGCATTTGCCAATAAAATCCGGAGTCACATCTGGAATCATTTTGAGAAGTTTATAAAACGGGATACGCTTATGATCGGGATCTGTAATGGATTTCAGATCCTGGTCAGTCTTGGCGTACTTCCAGCACTCAACAAAAAGTATGGAGCCCGTGAAGTTGCCCTCCTCCATAATGAATCTGCACGCTATACTGATCGATGGGTTGATCTGAAAATTGAAAGCAGTACCCCGTGGTTTAGAAATATCACCTCTCTCTCTGTGCCGATTGCTCATGGTGAAGGAAAGTTTTATGCATTAGAAAAAGTCATGACTGAACTGAAAAAGAAAAAACTTATCGCGGCCAGGTATTTTAAAGGAGAAATCTGCGAGTATCAGAATTTACCGGTAAACCCCAATGGCGCGCTTGAAAACATCGCCGCAATCACCGATGAAACCGGCCGCATCATGGGAATGATGCCCCATCCTGAACGGGCGATTTCTTTCACTCACCTTCCTTACTGGACGTATCTCAAAGAAAAATTACGGCGGGAAAATAAACCTATTCCGACACAAGGCCCCGGCCTGCAGGTCTTTAAAAATGCAGTAGAATACTTCAATCACGTATGACTAACACTATTTCAAAATCCTATCTTATGCTGATAACGAAGGTGCTGCTTATGTAATTCGTAAATTTATATTAAACAATGATTAATTTTCAAACATACCAATCACCTTTCACCTGGCGGTATGGGTCAGAAGAAATGCGAGCCGTTTTCAGTGAAAACCATAGGTTTGAGCTGTATCGTAGAATCTGGGTAATCCTTGCAGAAATACAGCAGAAAGCCGGACTGGCTTCTCAAAAGGAACTTGAAGATCTGAAAAAACATGAAAAAAACTTAGATATTAACCGTATTCTTGAAATTGAAAAGGAAACTAACCATGATGTGGTTGCGGCAATAAAAGAGTTCGCAGAAAAAGCAAAAGTCGGTGGCGGGAAGATACATCTGGGAGCAACAAGTATGGATATCGTTGATAATGCAGATACCTTGCGTATAAAAGAAGCCTTAGAATTGGTTGAAAACAAACTAAAACAACTTCTTACACAGTTTGCTCAAAAGTGTGAACAGTACGCTTCTCTCCCTTGTATGGCCTATACCCATCTGCAACCTGCGGAGCCTACAACCGTTGGTTACCGGTTCGCGATGTATGCGCAGGATCTTTTAATCGATTTTGAAACACTTCAGTATGTTAAAAAATCTCTCAAAGGAAAAGGGCTCAAAGGCGCGGTTGGAACATCGGCAAGCTACACTCATCTTTTAAATGGAAAAAAAATGACTGCTGCAGAATTGGAAAAAGAAGTAATGAAAAAGTTTGGTATCGATCCTGTTCTCGTAAGCACCCAGGTATCACCGCGAAAATTAGACTTTCTTGTACTTTCAACACTCGCGGGTATCGCGCAATCACTCTCAAAATTTGCTGCTGATCTAAGAATCCTTCAGTCGCCTCTTTTTGGCGAGTGGGCAGAACCATTCGGGAAAAAACAGATTGGATCATCGGCAATGCCATTTAAACGTAACCCTATTAATGCTGAAAAAATTTGTTCGCTCGCACGGTATTTACTGCAACTTCCCGCTGTTGCTCTGGAAAACGCTTCATTATCATACCTTGAAAGAACGCTCGACGACTCTGCCAATAAGAGAGTTATCATTTCTCAATCGTTTCTTACTCTTGATGAGATTATGGAGACTGCGTTGAAAATAGTTCCGGAAATGGTTATAAACAAAAAGAAAATACTCCAAAACCTTGAAACCTACGGACCGTTTTCTGCTTCAGAATCACTCCTCATGGAAGCGGTCACAAAGGGCGCTGATCGTCAGAAATTTCATGAAGTGCTTCGCAATATCGCAATGATTGCGTGGAAAGAAGTAAAGAAAGGGAAAGAAAATCCGATGGTGAAGCTTCTGAAGGAGAATAAGGAAGTCAGGAAATATCTAAATAGTGAAGAAATAACAAAATTGCTGAATGTAATAAATCATATCGGCGATGCCCCAAAACGGTCAAAAACGATTGGATATAGAATTAACAAATTATCCTTCGAGCGAACGAAGTGAGTCGAGAAGTTCTCGACTGCGCTGCAACAAACATGGCTCCGCTCGAACAGTAAAGAATATGAAAAACCGTATCGGCATTGTCGGAGGTGGACAACTAGGAAAAATGCTGACGCTTGAGGCGAAAAAAATGGGATTTCATGTTACAGTCATCGATCCAACACCAAAAAGTCCATCGGGACAGGTAGCAGATGAGCAAATAGTCGCACCGTACAATGATGAAAAAGCAATTCGTGAACTGGCGAAAAAATCAGACTACATGACATTTGAGATAGAACTTGCGAATGCTCAGATACTAAACGAACTCTCTAAGAAAGGTATTGTGATTAATCCTTCTGCAAAAACTCTTGAGATCATTAAGGATAAACTTCTTCAAAAACAGTTCCTTAAGAAATCAGCAATGCCTGTTGCAGATTTTACTGCTGTTGAAACGAAGGAAGATATCAAAAAAGTGGCGCAAAAATTCAAATATCCGATTTTACTCAAAGCCCGATTTGATGCGTATGACGGACGAGGAAATGCACTTATTAAAAATGAAAAAGATATTGATAGAGGATTAGAAAAACTGAGAGAAAGAAAACTCTATGTTGAAAAGTTTATGCAATTTACCAAGGAGCTAGCAATTATGGTGGCACGTAACACAAAAGGTGAGATTAAGACATACCCCGTAGTGGAGACAATACATAAAAATAATATTTGTCATACTGTTATTGCCCCCGCTCCTGTAACCACACGTATTCATAAAAAAGCGAAACGTCTCGCAACGAAAGTAATGAAAAAATTAAAGGGCGCGGGTGTCTTTGGGATAGAGATGTTTCTGACAAAAGGTAATAAAATCTTCATTAATGAGCTTGCACCACGCGTACATAACAGTGGTCACTACTCCATTGAAGGGTGTGTGACTTCACAATTTGAGCAACACATAAGAGCAATAACCGGCATGCCACTTGGCAACACCGATATGCTTATGCCTGCCTCTGTTATGGTCAATATTCTAGGAGATAGGCAAGGATCTGCGGAAGTAAAAGGGTTGGAAAAAGCGCTGAAGATTCCTAATGTCTCAGTACACATATATGGTAAAATGGACACCAAGCACGAAAGAAAGATGGGACACGTCACTGCTATTGATAAAGACCTTAAATCGGCGCTAATAAAAGCGAAGCTTGCGAGAAGGTATATTAGCATATGAAACATGAATCATGAAGCATGTAACACAAAATGTTCCACTGAGTCTGATTGTTTTCATGTTACATGTTTCAGGTTTCATGCTTCATAACGTATGAAAAATCCAGCCGTCGGTATCATCATGGGCTCTGATTCTGATCTGCCTATCATGCAGGAGGCGGCTGATATATTGGGAAAGTTTGGAATCTCTTACGAAATTTCCATCGTCTCGGCACACCGCACTCCTGAAAAAATGTATGAGTACGCAAAAACTGCCCATGAGCGCGGGTTGAAAGTCATCATTGCCGGCGCGGGAGGAGCCGCCCATTTGCCCGGCATGACCGCTTCCATCACGTCACTTCCCGTGATTGGCGTTCCCATCAGAGCAAAAAATCTGGAAGGGATGGACTCACTATTGTCTATCGTACAAATGCCTCCGGGTATTCCGGTCGCAACGGTCGCAATCAATGGGGCGAAAAATGCTGGCATTCTGGCTGCCGAAATTATTGGCGCATTTGATAAAGATGTCGCAAAAAAAATAATGGAGTATAAAGAGAGTCTGAAAAAAATGGTAAAAGATAAATCAGAAAAACTGAAAAAAATCGGCCCGGCGAAATATTTAGCACAGATGAAGTAAAATCCTAAGATGTCTGATGTCAGATTTTGGAACATTATTTTAAGACATATCGGTGATCTGAGATCTGACATCTGTCATCTAACCTATGATTCAATCAAAAACAATTCTCAAAAACCTTCCTTATGTTTTAAAAGAAATTTCCATTCCCTCTTTAGGAAAAAAACTCCACGGAAAAGTACGGGATTTTTGGATTCTTGGTGATTCCCGCATTATGGTAACAACTGATCGTCAATCAGCGTTTGATGTCAACTTAGGTTTTATCCCCTATAAAGGAGCTGTCTTGAATCTGCTCGCCGGTTTCTGGTTTGAGAAAACAAAAAACATTATTCCTAATAACATCATTTCTCTACCCGATCCTAACGTCAGTATTGTAAAAAACTGTCAAGCAGTACCGGTCGAAATGGTCGTCCGGGGCTATATGTCAGGAGTTACGAAAACTTCAATCTGGTATTCCTACCAACAGGGTGAACGACTCATTTACGGCCTCAAATTTCCTGAGGGACTTAAGAAGAATGATAAACTCCCACAACCGGTGATCACGCCGACAACCCATGGGAGTCCTTCGGCAACCTCAGGACAAGGAGGAGGACATGATGAACGGTTAACCCGTGAAGAAATCATCAAGAGAAAAATCGTTGATAAGAAACTTTATGAACAGATGGAAAAAGCGGCGCTCGCATTATTTGCCTTCGGCAGCAAGCTTGCAAAAAAACACGGGCTCATTCTTGTTGATACGAAGTATGAGTTCGGACTCCACCAGGGAAAACTTACCCTTATCGATGAGATTCACACCCCCGACTCGTCACGTTTCTGGATTGCGAAAACCTATAAAGAACGCATTAGAAAAGGCCTTGAGCCGGAGAATTTCGATAAGGAGTTCTTACGCTTATGGTATTATAAGCGTGGATACCGAGGTGACGGCAAACCGCCGGCAATGTCAGAACAGTTGATTGTTGATTTATCCCGACGCTACATCGCAGTCTACGAAAAACTTACCGGAAAAAAATTCAAGGCGTTTCGCTATCCGATTGAAGAAAGAATAATAAATAACGTTACAAAATATCTCAAGCCCGTCTCAGAGGAAAGATAGGATCTTTCTCTGTAGTTAAATCTCTATATACTTCTTTATTAACAGCAAGTATATTTAAATTTCTATAGTCAAAGGAGTCTGTACTAATGTTTGTGACAACTCCACCAGCCTCCTGCACAAGTAGGGCGCCGGGTGCAAAGTCATAATCGTGCCCATACGGATCAAGGCAGATTCTTCCTTCTACCCTTCCTGCCGCAGTATGCGCAAAATGAATTCCGGCAGGATAGTTCCCGAGAACTTCACATGCTTTATCTAGCTTTAGATATACTTCTAAATTTTCTTTCTTATTAAGGTGTGTTTCAACGTAAAGAAAAGCTCCTTTCAAGTCTCGATTGCTCACACGTAGAGGTATCTTATTGAGGAATGCTCCTCTTCCCTTCTGCGCATGATACATATTGTCAAGTACAAAATCATATATGATAGATGCTGTTACCTCTCCCCGTTCAATGAGCGATAACATGGTAGTACATCCAGGAACTCCCCGAGCAAAAAATCCCGTACCATCTATTGGATCTAACAACCAAAATCTATCGCTCAATTCCTTCCCTCCAAACTCTTCCCCTCTAAATCCTATTTCAGGGTAAAGTTTTTGTAACTCACTCCCTATGTATTTTTCTGTACTTTCATCAAGAGCAGTAACGATATCTGACGAACTACTCGTTTTGTACCGTAACGCTTTCGCGCTGCCAAAGTATTTTTTAACTCTCTTACCTGCTTCGTAAATGATTTCAATTACTTTTGTAAACTCAACTGGTGAATTCTTCATGTTTAAACACGCACTTTTAATGATTCTCCTTCAAATACAATTCCTTCTGGTTCAATAATGACTCGCTTTGGTCCTTTCTCGATAACGCCGGCATCGTATGCTTTTATTTTGTGTCTTTTTGAAACATCCAACACTTTTTTAACATCTTTTTTTGAAACATAGATAGCAAATCCTACACCCATATTGAGACTTCCATACGCTTCTTGTTTTTCAATCGGACCATGTTTCATCATAAATGAGAAAATCGGGTGAGGAGGAGGGATTTCAGTGACGCGATAGGTAAACGGTTTGGTATGGCGCATGATCTTGCGCCATCCATGACCGGTGATATTTACCATGTAATGGATATCGACTCCTGATTTGAAAACATCCTCAATAAGTTTTGCGTAAATGATGGTTGGAATTAGAATATGTTCTCCATAGGTTTTCCCATCGGGAAGTTTGGTCGCGTATTTTTTGGGTAAGTTATCGGCAATTTTTCGGGCAAGCGAGATACCATTGGCATGAATACCACTGCTTTCAAAAAGGATAATCCGGTCTCCTGCTTTTAGTTTTTTTCTAAATGATAATCGGCTTTTCGGCTTGATGAATCCCACACAGCATCCGGCAAGATCAACTCTATTATCAATCACAACGCTATTTAAAGAGGGGGTTTCTCCACCACCCCATGAAGCTCCTGCCATATTACATGCGCGTGTCCAGCCGATGACAAGATCTCTCATCCGCTTATTATCTTCAAACCACAGTGGCCCGCCTGCTCCCCAATAAGCCATGATGACAGCCGGTTTTGCGCCCATCGTGATAAGATCATTGACCATCATCGCGACTGTATCCTGAGCAAGCGCGTCATAATAGGTTTTTCCGGTAATTTTTCGCGTCTCATCAGCGACGATCCCTTTTGTTCCAAGACTTTCCTGAACTGTGCCAAGATATCGATCACCTAAATCGACGATATACGCAGACTCTCCCCTGCTCTGGGGAATTTCTTTTAATTTTGATGCTCGAAGATTTTTAGCGGTCTTCTTTCCTTCAATTTGTGCAAGGACTTTCAGAGGATCCATGATCTCATACGGCACACCGGTTTTCGAGTACTCAAGTGATGTCTTTCTCATAGTTTTCTCTTTCTTATCCTAATCCCCCGGCTGGCTGATTCGGAATCATCCTAGCTGTCATTGCGATCCCGCGCTTTCTTATCAGTTGGTACGGAAAGGGCGGGAGAAGCAATCTCTTAAACGAAATCGCCACTCCGCCTACTGGCGGATCAGCATGACATCATGACAGTCTGGAAACTCTCTCAATACACTCCTGTTTCCCCAATATCTCCATCGATTCATTCAACGGTGGAGAGATTTTTTTGCCGGTTATTGCAACACGTAATGTCATGAAAAAGTCACCTGTCTTTATGTTTTCTCTATCAGCAAGCTGCTGCATCTTCCCTCCGATTGTCGCATCGGCCCATTGTTCTATTGCTGATAACTCAAGTCTCACTTTTTTGAGCAGTTCTTTTTTTGATGACAAATCAACCTCATACTGTTCAGGTTTTTTGAAAAAAAATTCACATAATGGTTTATAATCAGATAATTTTTTTATTCTCTCGCGAATAAGCGGTATTGTTTTACTTACTATTTCCGGATTATACTTTTCTCCAATAAAATTCTTAATTCTTAAATCTAAATTTTCAATGGGCATGCTTCTAATATACTCCCCATTCATCCACTCAAGCTTCACCACATCAAACGCTGGTCCTACGGGCTGCATATCTTTTAGATCAAATTTTTCAATAAATTCGTCTAATGAAAAAATTTCTTTTTGCTCCGGATGCGACCACCCCATAAGGGCAAGATAATTAAGCATTGCTTCCGGTAAAAATCCCTGTTTGAGATACCATGAAGCCCATACCGGATTTTTCCGTTTTGAAAGCTTTGATCTATCGGGATTGCGAAGAATGGGAAGATGGGCAAAGATAGGCAAATCCCACCCCATCGCTTCATAAAGCAGAATATGTTTCGGCGTTGACGAGATCCATTCTTCAGCCCGTATGACGTGGGTGATTTGCATCGCATTATCGTCTACCACTACTGCCATATGATACGTTGGATAGCCATCTGATTTGATAAGCACCTGATCATCAATTTGATTCGTATCAAACATTATTTCTCCACGGATTACATCCTGGAAAGCTATTTCTTTATTTTCCGGGACGTTAAGACGGATGACGTATTTTTCTCCATTCTGAACTCTGAATTCTGCATTCTGAACTTCTCTCAAACAATGTTTATCATATCGGGGGATTTTCTTTTCTGCCTGCTGTTTTTTCCTGAGCTCATCAAGCCGTTCTTTGGTACAAAAACAGTAGTAGGCTGCCCCCTTTTTCACCAGTTGCTCTGCGTATGTTTTATAGAGTTCAAGCCGTTCAGATTGGCGATAGGGCGCGTAGGGGCCACCCTTGTCTGGTCCCTCCGCATGCTCAATATCAAATGCTTTCAATGAAGCAAGCATCCGTTCTTCAGATCCCGGAACAAATCTCTCTCTATCCGTATCCTCGATACGAATAATGAATTGTCCGTTGTTCTTTTTTGCGACGGTATAGTTGATAAGCGCAGTATAGAGAGTACCGACATGAATATCTTCACCGGTCGGAGAAGGCGCTATTCTTGTTCTTACCATGCGGTAATTATATAATAGAATAGTTCATGGTGACAATATGGTTAAATGGTTATATTGTTCAATGGTTAAAATGGTTTTGTGATTAACCATTGAGCCATTCAACCATGGAACCATTGAGCAATTGAACCATTCATATCCGATGAACATATTCAAATTCTGTCCTGACTGTAAAAGTCAATTATTCCATAAAGAAGCAAGGTTAATTGATTGCAGCAGTTGCGGATTCCATTATTATCTCTCTCCTTCCACTTCTAATGGAGCGATACTGGAAAACAGTCGTGGAGAAATACTCCTTGCAAAACGAAAATACGAACCAAAAAAAGATCAGTGGGATGTGCCGGGTGGATTTATTGATTATGGAGAATCTGTGGAAGGCTCATTGCAACGCGAACTTCAGGAAGAACTGAATATTAGTATTTCCCATCTTACCTATTTACATTCATATACTGATACCTATGATTATAAAGGAATTACCTATCAGACTCTTGCACTTATCTTCTACGGGAAAATTTCAGATGAAAACTTGAAAGCTTCTGACGACATAACCGAAGTTGCTTTCTTTCCTAAGGACAGATTACCTTATGATAAGGTAGCGTTTCCCAGCATAAAACAAGTTTTGAAAGATTATGTTACATAAACGCCGAGCGCATAGCGCTAATCGAATGAGACTATTTCCTCCTCATCAACCGTACCGCACCCAATACCCCAAATAACGCAGGTAAAAAAAGAATGGTGGCATATTTAAATATATCTTTTTGATTTTCCGGTAAATCCGGAAGCGGGGCAAATGTGACTGCGCGTTGTCTGATACCGGAAAGCGCGCCCCCGGAAGCAAATTCATTGACGATATTTAAAATAAACTCGAGGTTATCAGACCCTCGGCTTAAGTATCGGTCAGCTGCGAAACGGGATGACGGAA
Organism: uncultured Gammaproteobacteria bacterium; assembly: GCA_964531945.1. Taxonomy (GTDB): domain Bacteria; phylum Patescibacteriota; class Microgenomatia; order UBA1406; family GWC2-37-13; genus CAZHGF01. Next base: position 15,412 of record CAZHGF010000009.1, read on the forward strand.
TCACCACTATCTCTCCTCCACTTTTATTTCTCACATGAGCAGTAATAATAAAATCTTTTAAATCTTTTTGTGTTGGCTGAGGGATATTTTGCGGATTGAGTAAAAACGTATTCGTTTGCTCCCATGATTGCTTTGTCGTCTTGACAATGGCGTTCGTGGTGATACTATTTTTCTTTTCCAGAGAAATCGATGACGTCCAGGGATAGGTGAGCTGGTTAATATTTGAAAAAAATGAGCTTTTGGTATCAAAATTACTTGTTTTTACCCAAAAAGGATAGGGAACAAAATAAGAAACGAGCTCGTTTCCAAAATTCACTACTTCAGATGAAGCTGAGAGTACAAAATTTTTCTCAATACTAATACCCCATTCGGAAAGAATTGCGGATAGATTATGCTTTGCGTCAGTGGTTGTTAAATCGCCCATAACCCAAACCCCATCCGTAAAAAACAATCCCTTTCCACCGGTATTTAGGTATTGCTTGATGCTTTCTATCTCCGGTGCGTCATACTCTTTTGCACCGGTATCAAAAACAAGAATACTTTTAATCGACTCATCAATATTTTTATTTGCAGAATCTGAGGATACATCGACATCACTGATACTAAACTGTTGCGCTAATATTCTCCGTAATGTCGCTACTGGATCCTGTTGAGGATCAGGAATCTCGGGTAATCCAACAAAACCGATTTTCGGGGTGTCTTTTCGAGTTAATTTATAAATCGCGGCTGTCAGATTATATTCCAGACTTCCTGGCTCGGTCACCTGAGGAAGAAGCTCCTTTCTATCATCTTTTGTGATCGCAATGCCAAAGTACGCGGTTGTAACTGCGTACTTGTCTTTTTCAACCTGAGAAAACTGTAACTCGGGGACACCTTCTGTCTTCGCTTTACTCAGTGCGTTCGCATCTTTTTTGGGATCCAGAATGTTTAAATTTACCTTGGTACCTCCTGCTTTTTTATATTCATTCAATAAGTCAGTTACTTCTCTTTTTAATGGTAATAATTTTGTCGGTAAGTCTGATGAAGCATAAAAATTAACAGTCACTGATCTATCGATACTCTTTAAGATCTTCTTTGTCGATGATGAAAGGGTGTAGGCTCTTCCCTTTGAAAAATCCAGTCGCAGCGCAAATGGTACCAAAAGTATATTTGTCCCAAGAAATAGAACAATCGCCAAAAAAAAGATTGTCCGTTTATCAAACCGAAAGAGGCGAAATACTTTCAGTGCATTGAAGTATTGGAGCTTCTTTATGTTCTTTAGCAGTGGTCTCATACCTAATCCCGTTTTTCCAAATCAATAATCGTCAAGAATAAAAAGAGTGTGGTAAAACTTAAAAAGTAGAGTACTGAACGAAGATCAATCACTCCTTTAACAAAATTATCTAAATGGTAAAGAGGAGTAAAGTAACTAATAGTATCGAGTACAAACTTCGGTAAAACAGAAGCGCTGAAATCTGAAGATGCAACCGTGAGAAAAAACAATACTACCGCAGCGAAGAGAAACGCGATAACCTGATTTTTTGTTTGCGAAGAAAAATACAGTGATAAACTCAGGTAGAGCGCACCAATAAGCACCACTCCCACATAACCGATAAGAACTTCTGGTAAATAGAGGTTTGTCAGCAGAGATAAGCTTACCGGCAAACCAAGCGTAAGCACCAACCCGACTCCAACAATGCTCAGCAGTGCCAGAAACTTAGAAATTACAATCTGCGCTTCTGAGATAGGAAGGGTAAGAAGTGTTTCTAATGTATTCATCCGTTTTTCCTCTGCCAGTGCCCGCATACTTAAAGCGGGTACGAAAACCAAAAATAACCAGGGGATAATACCAAAGAATGCTCGCATCGAAGCAGACCCAATGACGAAAATATCTTTGATAAACAGAAAATTAGCAAATGCCGCAAACAGCACAATAATGATATACCCTATGGGATTATTGAGATAATAGTTAAGTTCTTTTTTATAAAGGGTAAACATAGAATTTATTTGTTCATCGTTGTGAGCTTAAGCGTTCGCTGAATAGGAATGGTTCAATTGCTCAATGGTTCCATGGCTTTTAAACCGTTTTAACCATAGAACAGTAGAGCCATTGAACCATATGGTTACCGTGAACTATGAACTCTTAACGAGCTTTTTAAACAGCTTCTCCACTGCTCCTTTGCCTGCTGGCTTTTTACCATCATACTCTACTGATCCCTGATTAATGATGATTAATCTATTTGCGACATCCTCTACCTCAGAAAGAATATGGGTGGAAAAGATGATTGTTTTCTTTTTTGCAAGCTTTTTAATAAGGGCTCGAATTCTCTCCTGCTCAATCGGATCAAGACCAGAAGTGGGTTCATCAAGTATCAGCAGTTCTGGATCTCCAATGAGAGCAGCCGCGAGTCCAACCCGCTGTCGATAACCACGTGATAATTCTTCGATTCTGGTAGATAAGACATCACTTAAACCAACATCATCTGCGATAGCGAAGTAATCACCAGACACCCCTTTTACCTCAGAAATAAATTCTAAGTACTCACTGACTTTCATTTCCAGGCAGAGCGGGTTATTTTCAGGCAAATACCCCACTTTTTTTAAGATATCAATTCTATTGTGAAAAGGATCTAATCCATCTACCTGGATGAGTCCCTGTGTCGGAAACAAGTAGCCAAGAATAAGACGCATGGTAGTCGTTTTCCCCGCACCATTGGGACCAAGAAACCCGATTATTTCTCCTTCTTTTGCTTTGAATGAGACTCTATTGACCGCAGTTTTATCGCGAAATCTCTTACTCACGGATTGTAACGTAATCATGATATATGTATAGCAAACAACTCTCAAAATAACAATATATCAAACTCTGTCAAGCGCAAATTTATCTTGTCCCAACGGTCTAAAGGTTTTTATAGATTTTATCTATTATTTTGGTTGCTATAATAGCCCAAATCCTTTATGAAAAAAGTCCGTGTTCTCGTTGCGCAATATAAAATCCAGTACCTTGATCTGCAAGCCAATCTGAAAAAGATGAAAAATATTCTGAGAGCAAATTTATATCTCAAACCGGATATTGTTATTTTTCCCGAGTATAGCCTCACCGGTCCGCTCTACGCGCATTACGAAAAAGCGTTTGGTCAAGATGATCCAGTCTTTGACGCTTTGCGAAGATTTGCGCGACAATATAAGGTTTACCTTATCCCGGGAAGTTTTATTACAAAAACAGATAAAGGGAAATACAATACTACCTGTATTGTTAATAACAAGGGAAATATTGAAGCCTATTATTCAAAGCAAAAATTATAGGGAAGCGAAAAAAATTTCTCCGGCGAGGATCCAAAACATTTGTTACCCCTACTCCGTACGGAAGGATTGGTCTTGAGATCTGTGCCGATCTCACGCATCCTCACATCTCTCACGAATTTCAGAGGCTTGAACCTCACATCATCATTAATCTATCGTTATGGTCTCAGGAAGATAAAAATGTCTGTACAAAAAGTGTCCCTGATACTCTCGAGTATAACACGGTAACAGTGTTATCAAAAGCCC
>CAZHGF010000010.1:0-3879 GCA_964531945.1 uncultured Gammaproteobacteria bacterium
ATTTTGTATATATCGCAACTAATTATACAAATACTGTTTTATATACAGGAGTAACAAACAATCTTTCAAGAAGGATGTATGAGCATATGATGAAAGTTGTTTCTTCATTCAGTTCTCTATACAATATTAAAAAGTTAGTTTACTATGAAATGTTTGAAAATGTATATTTAGCAATTGCAAGAGAAAAACAGATAAAAGCAGGTTCACGGCAAGATAAAATATCTTTAATAAAGAAAGGAAATGATAAATTTCTTGATTTGATTCATACTTTAAAGTAATGAGATTGCTTCTCCCGCTTGTAAGCGGGATCGCAATGACAATGTATTAGTTAAAGATACGTATATAGAATGAAACTGCTCTTAACCTCTCAGGGATTGCCGAAGGAATTATCCTCAACGTTTCTTTCTCTTTTGGAAAAAAAGCCAGAAGAAACACGGGTGTTGTTTGTGACAACAGCAGCTTATGGAGAAGATGAAAATCCCACATGGTTAGGGCATTATCGGAATGAGTTACAAAGTTATGGCATAGAATCAATTGAGGAATTAGATGTGAGAGGTAAGACGTATGAAGATCTAAAAAAAGTAGATACTGATATTATCTTCATAAATGGGGGAAATACGTTTTACCTACTTCATTGGATACGCGAAAGCGGATTTGACCGGATTATTAAAGAGTTTGTTAAAGAGGGTAAGCTGTATATTGGGGTAAGTGCGGGTAGCTATATCGTTTGCCCCACCATCGAAGCTGCCGGTTGGAAAGGAGCTGATAAAATATCGTAAATCTTAACGATCTAACTGCGTTACAGTTGGTCCCATTTCTTATTTCCGCACACTATGTGGAGAGTCATAAACCGATACTGGAAAAAGCAGCCCGCACAACTTCTTATCCAGTTGTTGCTCTCAATGACACTCAAGCAATACTTGTTACGAGAAAAAAAACGAGAGTTGTTGGAAGTGGGAGGAGACTATTTTTCAATGGATTTAAGGAGAAATAAAGTAAGTTTCTATTTGGATTGTTGAAGAAGTCTATTCCACTCCCGGGGTGGAAGCGATAGTTTGATTTAAAAAAATTATTCCTTTACAATACCAATAATCTATGCAACCGATAAAACAAACCTGTAAAATGTGCGGGAAAGAGTTTTTGGTGATTGCTCAGGAGAAAGAGTTCCTGGATAAACGCGGATTACCCTTGCCGACGAGTTGTCCCGGGTGCCGGCAGGCGAGACGGTTAAAAGATAGGGGAGAGCGAAATCTGTACCGCACGACCTGTCAGCAGTGTAATAAAAATATTGTTGTGTCGTATGATCCGGCGACGGAGACCCGCAAAATCTTGTGCAAAGATTGTTATCGGGATTACTTTGAGAAGAATTCAGCGTTAATTACGGATTGACAGCGCTTTCATGAATCATGAAACAATGATATTACATTCCAGGAATTCATTGAGGGCTATAAAAAACTTCGACTCAGTATCCCTCGTTGGCCAGATCATAATCTGCAGGCAGAAAACGCAGATTGGGGTGATTATATTTACTACACAAAAAATGCCTTTTTCTGTTTTGAAGATGCTTACTGTGAAGATATTATTTTTCTATTCGATTCGTATAAAGCAAAAGATTGTTGTGACGGTGATTATATCATTCGGAGTGAAGGATGTTATGACTCGGTTGACACGCTTGAGTGTTTTAACTGCACTTATTTAATTTTCTGCGAGCGCTTGTACGATTCCCACTTCTGCTGGGATTGTCGTGACTCAAACAATCTTTTCGGATGCGTCCACCTTCAATATAAGGAATACTGCATTTTTAACCGGCAGTATACGAAAGAAGAGTATATCAAGAAAGTTGAAGAGCTCAAAAAAAGACCGTATGAAGCGAACCTCGCAGACATGCGAAAGCTTGCTCTCCAGTTTCCCGTTACCACTACCATTATGGCGCGTTGTGAAAACAGCGATTACTGCAATCAAGTGTTTAATAGTAAGAATCTCTATCTCTGTTTTGACTCCGCACACTCAGAAGACTCAGCCTACCTCTATGATGCGCATCATAATAAGTACTGTTTCGACATGACGCAATCTCACTGGAGTGAGTTCTGCTATGAAAACACCGACTGTGATCATCTCAACGGCTGTTACTACATGCGCGACTGTGATCATATGAGTGATAGCGCGTTTTCCGAGTATTGTTCAAACAGCAACCACCTTTTTGGATGTATCGCGTTGAAAAGTCAGCAGTACTGTATTCTTAACAAACAGTGCACTCCGGAAGAGTACAAGAAGCAAGTGGGAGAAATCATGACTTCGTTGAAAAACTATCCGGGGGCAGTGTACTTACCCTAAAGGAGCGTCGAGCGTTTATCGAATAAGAATGGTTCAATTGCTCAATAGTTATATGGTTGAATGGTTACATTGTTATATGGCTTAAAAACCATGGAACCATTGAGCAATTGAACCATATGGTTACCGTGAACGGTGAACGCTTAAGCGCATAGCGCTCTATGTTAAATAACGGGTTCTGGAAAAAAGTCATCCTGCGGCTCTTGTCGCGGTGGCGCTTGGGTTGGCGGGGGAGATGATGAACTGCCGCCTCCTTTGGAAGATAATTTCCCTTTTTCCCACCGTTCAATCTCTTCCTCAACTTGTTGTTTTGATTTTGCGTATTTGCTGCGGGTATGATGTACAATCACATCGAGCATATTTTTTTGCGGGTGAGGGACATTGATGGTAGTCGCCGAAAACGGTTGGGCGGTTTTCCCTTCAATTGACATCTTGATGAAAAAGTTCCGGAGATCAAGATTCAAAAAATCATTGACCCCGAATGTCGGCTCAAACTCTTTCACTAAAATATGCGCGTCCTCTCCGCCTACGCGGAAACTCAAAATGTTTGAAACGTTGCCAAAGATGGTGGCGCGTACTTCATCCGGCAACTGCTGCATATACTGGTGAGCGACCGTAAGATTCAGGCGGTACTTGCGCGCTTCAGACAGAATATTCGCGAATGTTGATGTCGCAAAGTTCTGAAACTCATCAACATAGAGGAATGCGTCTTTTCGTGACTTCTCAGACATAGTGGCGCGCGAAATTGCCGTTTCCCAGATTTTGGTAATAAGCATAGATCCGAGAAGAGCGCTGTTTTCCTCTCCCAACTTTCCTTTCGAGAAGTTTACAATGAGGATTTTTTCCTGATTCATGATCTCATCGAGCGAAAATCCGGTTTTTGCCTGGCCGACGATATTACGGATCATCGGGTTGGCGACAAACTGTCCGATTTTATTGATAATAGGAACTATGGCTTCACTCGCAAACTGCTCGTTCCACGCTGAAAACTCTGTCGTCCAGAATTTCTTGACCAATGGATCGGTGATATAAGAAATCACATCTTGCCGGAATAAATTGTCAGTGAGCATCCGCGGGATTCCTAAAATGCTTGCCTGCGGATACTCAAGAAGCGCGAGTGTGGTGTAGCGCAAGACATGCTCAAACCGCTCATTCCAGTTGAGGCCGAATAACTTTTTAAAAATCGAGATAAATCCGGCGACAATATTCTGCCGAAACTCAAAACTTCCCACTCCTTCCATCGGGTTAAATCCGATTGGATACTCTACATCCGAGGGATCAAAAAAAACAACATCCTTGGCGCGTGATTCAGGAATAAGGTTGAGTACCTCCTGCGCCAGATCTCCGTGAGGATCCATGAGGATGAATCCGCGGTTATTCATCAGATCCGAGAACATGAGAAGCTCGAGAAGTTTCGATTTACCCATACCGCTTTTTCCAATGATATACATGTGCCGACGCCGCTCACCGGTTTTGATACCAAATACCACTTTTTCATTCTGATAGTTTGTTTCTCCGAAGATCGCCAAATCTGAACTATTATAGACA
>CAZHGF010000010.1:3889-17339 GCA_964531945.1 uncultured Gammaproteobacteria bacterium
TCTTGGGGGGCCGGAGCACGCTTTGAGCGAACCTGTACCACTTGAGTAATCTCCTCTCCTGTATGGGGTGGATGAAAAATAGTCGCAATCTCATCAGGCGAGAACTTATATTTCTTTCTTCCCAGCGCTCGCTCTAAAAATAAATTTACGAAGTTTCTATCGGTACGATAACTATCTTCTTTAAATTTCTGCAGTTTCGGACGCTCCAGCATTTTTTTATACACGGCGATCATGGAAGAAAGATTCAGGTTTGCCTTTTCCGGTATTTTCCCTTGAGCGATGAAGCGGAAGGTCGTTTTATAATAAGGTTTCTCTTCTTTTTCCCGCTGCAGAATTGCATAATCCGCGCTTGAGGTGTTTCTTCCCTTCATCCGTTTCCAAATTTTATCCCAGACAGTCTCTTTTTTCTGCGGTTGCATCACGAGCTGAATAACACCGGTTTCATCGTTGGAAAAGGAATTAGCTATACCTGAAAGAGAAACAATGGGATTAGTATCAAGGTCGCGGAATGTATTCATGGGAATAAACTCAGCGAATTCGTAGTAGAGTTCACATCCGACCGTGTATTTTAAATCGGCGCCTCCAAATAATTTCAGCGCGTAGTCTTTTATTTCTTCAATTTCAGCATGGGGGTACTGAGAGTACCACTGTCCTTTCACAATATCTTTGATGGAGCTCGGGCAGGTGACGAAAAACCACAAAAATTTTCCGTGAATGACAATCTCCGCCGAAAGCGTCATTTTTTTGCCCTTAAGAATCTCCGCAAGCTGGGAAAAAAGCTCGCTTGCAGAGTCTTCTTTCTTGGAATTGTCGGGTGAAACGCGAATGAGTAATACCGATCGGTTTGATGGGTTCATGCTCTTAAATAACACTAGTGTTATTTATAGTATATCTCAAAATTCATAGAATACCGTAAGATATGGTTTGAGAGGGTAAGTGTTTTGGTAAGCAAAAACACTAAAGCATTAAGGCAAGTAAGCGGATACATAGTTGTAATATTTATTGTTTCACTGTTTTATTGCATTATTGCCTTAATGCCTTAGTATGAACGCCCGCGTGTATTTTCCGTTGCAGTTTTCTCCGAAGGGGAGTACAATAGGGACAGTTATTACAAATTCCTTGAAGAAGGATTTTGCATGAATACAATCGTTAGAAATTTTCAGTTTTTCTCCGTCATTCTGGCTTGTCCAGAATCTTACCAAGATCCTGGATGCGCTGCGCTTACCAGGATGACGAACTAATCTGAAACGGTTTGAATCTAACGTTGTCATTCTTTCATATCTTTCTTCGTTTATTTGTCCATGCTACCCAATATTTTTAAGAAATTCTTCAAAACCAAAAAGGTTAGTGATCAGGAATTGTTGCAGATTCAGCAGCAGACAAAAGAAATCATTATTAAAGCCAATGAAGAGGCACTCCGTATTAAACAGGAAGCTGAACGTGAAGCGCGAAAAGTGACCCAAGATGCACTTGAAGTTGAGAAGCAGTTGGCACGGCGGGAGCAGCAGCTAGAGGATAAAGAGAATCAGTTAAATAGTGAAAAGAGCGGAATCGAGCGCGAACACAGTACTATCGAACGGCTCAAGAAAGATCTGGAAGAAAGACGTGAAGTGATTCTGCAAAAGCTTGAAAAGGTAGCCCAAATGACGAAAGATCAGGCGCGGACGCTGCTTTTACAGGGATGGGAAGATAGACTCAAGGGAGAAGTTGCCAAGCGTATTAAACAGGCTGAAGAGGAGATTCAACAGGTGAAGGATGAGAAAGCAAAAGAACTCTTGGTTGACTCCATGCGTTACGGGGCTACTGATTATGTTGCTGAATATACGCTTTCAGTCGTCAATCTTCCCAGTGATGATTACAAAGGCCGTATTATCGGAAAAGATGGCCGCAACATCAGAGCGTTTGAACTGGCAACCGGTGTTGATGTTGATCTGGAGGAAGAAGGAGTGATTCGTCTGTCTTCCTTTGACGCGATTCGTCGTGAGATTGCCCGTATATCACTTGATAGATTAATCAAAGATGGGCGGATTCAGCCGGAACGGATTGAGGAGATTGTCCGAAAAACAAAAGAGGAAGTTGAAAAACTTATTTTTAAAGCTGGTGAGGAACTGGTTCACAAGGTTGGCATTTATAATCTTCCTCCCGAGATTACCCGTATGTTAGGGCGATTTAAGTATCGCTATTCCTATGGTCAGAACATGATTCTTCATACGCTTGAGGAGACTCGCATCGGCGTGGCACTTGCGCATGAGCTGAAAGCTGATGTAAATACGGTGAAACTGGGGTGTTTGCTGCATGATATCGGGAAAGTAGTGACTGATAAGGAAGGTTCACACGTGGAGCTTGGTGTTGAGGTTCTGAAAAAATATCGTTTTCCTCAAAAAGTCATTGATTGTGTTGAGCAGCATCATGAGGACAAGGAGTTTACTTCAGTCGAGGCAATTATCGTCTATATTGCTGACGCGGTATCCGGTGGACGGCCGGGAGCACGGCATGAGGATCTGCAGGAGTATTTGAAGAGAATTAAAACAATTGAAGAAACCGCAAAGACAAAAAAAGGAGTACGCGATGCCTACGCTCTCCAAGCAGGCCGTGAACTTCGGGTAGTCGTCAAGCCGGATGAGGTGTCAGACGAAGAAATGACGGTGATGGCGGAGAAGATAAAAGAAGAACTGGAACAAAAGTTCGAGGTATTTCCAGGACAGATAAAAATCACGGTTATTCGCGAATCGCGGACTGAGGCAACGACCAAAATATAACTCTGTTTGACATGGAATTTATATTGTTGTACTATTTCCAGCCATATGGGTGAGCTTGCGCCCAGTTCGCGTTTACGTCGAGTACATCCTGATGTTCCTTCTCACCAGGCTATTGCTGATGCGTGGGAAACCGGTCCTTCATCAAGCGGATCTCACCGAGAAGGAATACGCGTTACCCCTTATGAACGAGTAAATCCTCTTCGGCCTAAACAAGTAATTCCCCGTGTCTATGTTGTGGGGTTAGGACTTCTTACCCATCTTGGATATGGAGTTGATACAAATGTCAAAGCATACGCAGAGAACGCCAATGGGATAACTGCAGTTGAGGATGAGGATGGGGAATATGCTGCGGGTGTGATTCGTGATTTTAACCCTGAAGCAGTTCTTTCTCCATTTGTTGATGAGAAGGAAATAAGAAGAAGTGTACGAGCCCAGCATTTTGCATTAGCACTTGCGCTTAATGCATTGCAGGATGCAGGTTTGGTAACGGAGGAGGGAGGGAAAGAAAAATTACTGAAATTACTAGAGCTATCACGTCTCGCGGTCATTGTTGGGACAGGCGCAGGAGGTTCAATCGGGTATGCCGAGAATGCCCTGAAGGTGTATGGAGTGAGAAACGGGAGGCCTGAGAAGCTCAATCCTTTTACCGATGTAAACGGCGCATTTATTGATCAAGCGGTAACATCTATAAGTCGACAATTCGAGCTGGAAGGTCAGCCTATTGGTACTCAATCAGCTGCATGCGCTTCGGGACAGGCAGCGACTACCGAAGGATATAAATCAATTATTACCGGTGAGGCAGATGCCGCAATAGTGGTAGGATTTGAAGCCCCCCACCATAGAGTTGCTCGGAAAATGTTCGGCCGTACCGGTGCGACTACCGATGAGACAAACCCTGATGTTGCAAGCATACCTTTTGATAAAAGGAGATCAGGATTTGTAATCTCAGAGGGTGGGGGAGCGTTTGTCCTGATGACTGGTGAACGAATGGCGCAACTGGGTTTACACGCAATTGCGGAGATTGCGGGATACGCAAATGTATCAGGAGCAGGTCATCCAACGAATCCTTCTGAAAGCGCGATGTACCAAGCGTATTCAAGGGCACTTGATTATGCTGGGATTCGTGAAGTAGACGAAGCATATTTTTCCTCGCACGCTACCAGTACTGTTGCAGGAGATCCGAGTGAAGCACGGGTAATAGGAAGAGTTGGAGCAAATCGAAAGATAAAGCATCCAGTTGTGTCAGCACCAAAAGCTACTACCGGCCATTTACTTGGTGGCGCTGGTATTGCTGAGCCGGCGCTTGCTCTTGGCGGGATGCGACGCAATATTATATTAGGAACTCGTGAGCCACGGTCGGGTTATCAACCAATTGAAGAAATGGAAGGTCTTGATTTTCCCATGAGATCAAGAGAAGGCCGAATGGATGTTGTCGTTAAGGGCTCTTTTGGATTTGGAGATCAGAACCATGCCAGTGTTTTTGTACTGACAGAGAATGGTCAATTACCATTGGAGAGAACAGGGAGGATTTTCACAAGATAAGATTATTAACATGCCTCACGCAGCAGGGGGAAGATCGCCAATGCGGATCGTAACAAATGCTGCATGTAACCCAGCACCAAATCCACCAAAAAGTAATGTTTGTCCTGGTTGTATTTCACCCCGTCGCATCGCTTTTCCAACAGCCTTCATAATTGATCCTGAAGACCAGTTGCCTTCAGAAAGATCAAATCTGACTTTATCTTGAAGAGATTTTGGAAGCCTTTTTTGTGTTCCTTGCAGCATTTTTATGCTTGCCTGATGGTAGAAAATATGGTCAACCTCGGATTCACCAACTCCAGAATCACGGAGTGTTTCAATCGTAGCGTCGGGAAGAACGGTTGTCATAGTTTTGTATACTTCGGGACCATTCATATAGAATTTGTTTGGATATGGTGCGTCAGGAATATCTCTTGGATGAGGAATAGGGACCGCATAGCAGTTTCCGTCAGGAGGAATCATATTCCAATGAATTGGCATTCCCAAAGCATTGTTCTCTACTTGAGAAAAATCGTTATAAATACGGTAGCCTACAGGTTGAAAGTCAACTCCATAAATTGCAGACCATGCATAGCTTCCGTCTGAAAAAATCCCTTCTGAAGTAGATGCGTCTTCTTCGTCATCTGACGCATGACATAGTTTGTCTTGATATTTTTCACTATGGCTGATGAGAACCCGTTTTCCCCTAAATTCGCTTTCATGAGTGAGCATATGAATGAAACTCAGAGCTCCTCCTGAGCACGCAGCGACAATATCTATAGTATCATCTTGTGAGAGCTGGAGTCGGTAGCGTCGTGATAGGTCATTTGCCTGATGTGTTCCACTTGGGAAACTATAAGTTGCGATGACTTTATCTATTGTTTTTCCTGTTTTCTGAAGGACTGGCAAAGCACCTGCAAACGCCATTGCTTCAAGGGTTTCATCGGGAGCAGCAACATACACTCTTGGAATCCCGGTACGTTTTAATAAACCGTTTGCATCAAGTGCTCCCTGCCGACTTTTTAATTTTCCATCCAGGGTTAAGTCATCAACGGTACGAAACTTTCGAGGGAGGTACATACCAAAATGAAAACCAGGAGTACGTTTCGGTTCTTCTGCAGATCGAATCGCATCTACTGGTAATGATTGCCAAATATCTGGTAGTGCCATAAAAAATCTAGGGATAAGTATACCACCCTCTTACATTTTTGCAAAAAATTACATGATTTCCTGTTATTCCGGTTTTCTTTCTAGCCGTTTCAACACTTCTCTCAATGGGAGAAATAAGATGCGTACTCCATCTATTTTCATCACAATATTTCTTCCATCAGTTATAGTCACATCTCCTTTTACAGAATGTTTTCCTAATCCATCAACTTCAGCATATACGTACAGTGTTTTTCCCGGTGGAACAATACCGTTTACTATCATCTCTCCATCAATACCGACTGAAATTGGCACCGTATCTCTTTTTACTTTCACAATGGTACTCATGGCAACAAGTCCTACGGTTTGAAACGCGGCTTCTATGAGAGTATGCCATTCTTGCGTTGTGTCTTCTGATTTCCCATAAAGTACTCCAATACCACGATGAGATATGGCTGTTAAATCTGGCCTTGCCACAAGTTGAACAGTATCAAGAAAAATTCCTCGCGGTGTATACATTTCTGATAGTGGTCCACGCGCGTTGAGAGTATCGATATCATAGGAACCAAGGTATCTTTGAAGCGAATGAGGAGGAAAGTTGATCTTCGGTTGCGGTACTTGAGTATCATCTACCGTTAAGACCGGTTGGCCATATTGATTCATTACTGACACATTTGCGCAGAGTCCCTCTGCTTGAGTGAGATGAGGTTTCAGATATATTGTAAGAGTATCAGCGGGTCTGACAGGAGTAGTGAGAACGATGGGACCATAGGTAGTTTGTGATAGATGGCTTCCCGTTGCGTCTTTCATAAACACTGTATTGAGCGTATCTATTGCAAGACCAATAGAAGCATGTGCGGGAAGGAGTGGAAACTGGGTGAGGTGCCGAAAATACGCGGTACAAGAGTGAGGCGCGATAACAACTCGCGCGGGAGGAAGACTCGGGAGATCAATACTATTTTCACCTGTTCTTATAAATCCAGAGTTCGCTCCATGAGAATATCGTGTATTTTCGTATGCCACTGATATAATTATCGTCTCAAAAAATAAAGAATAAAAGCAAATTATTAGAGGAAAGTTTAGCAACCCGAAAAATTTGTTTCAATCATTTTTTTTATATTGTCATAAAGCCACAAAAATGATATAGATTGTTATAATAAGATGTTTTAAATATAGATTGACATAAAGCCAAAAAATAACTATTCTTATCTCTGATGACAAAAATATTATGAGTTTCTAGAGCTCATAGTATCGATCATTTTTTTACAAATTTTTTAAAGAAAGGTGGTGGAGAATCGATGACAAAAGCAGACTTAGTTGCACAGGTTGCAAAAAAAGCAGGACTTACCTCAAAAGCCGCAAAAGACGCGGTAAGCGCGATCTTCAATTCAATGGCTGACGCAATGAAGCGGGGAGAAAAAGTTGTTGTAACAGGATTTGGTACCTTTATGGTTCGAAAAAGAGCATCCCGAAAAGGACGGAATCCACAGACCGGAGCAGAAATACAAATTCCTTCAACAAAAACTCCCGGCTTTACCGCCGGAAAGTCACTCAAGCGATTAATTAAGTAGAATTTCGCAGCAAATAAACAGCCCCCTCAAGCCCCGGACAGAGGCCTTCGGGGGTTGTTTTTGTAAGAAAGCGCTGTTATAATCGTTTTGTATGTCTACGTCTTTGATGTTCTCTTTTTTCATTCTCCTTTTTACCGTTTTCGCGTTCCCTATCTTTAGCTCCAACTCTCAAGTGGTCCAGAATATTATTCAAAACACTGATAAGAAAACTACCTACGAGTTGCCTCATCCGGGAATCCTGCCCGATCATCCCTTTTATTTTATAAAAGCATCGCGTGACCGGTTGCTGGAGTTTTCGACCCGAGATCCAGTCAATAAAGTCGAACTCTATTTACTTCTTTCAGATAAACGCAGCAGGATGGCGCAAGTTTTATCCCAGAAAGGGAAAATAAAATTAGCAGAGAGCACTCTTTCAAAGGGTGAAAAATATTTCCTGAAAATTCCTCCACTGGTTATAAACGCGAAAGAACAGGGAAACAAACTTTCGAATGAGTTTATTGATAAGCTTAAGATGAGCAATCTCAAGCATCATCAGATAATAGAAACTCTTATGAAGCAAGCCCCCGAAGGTGAGCTGAAACAATTCCAGAAGGTGCTCGAACTCAATCAGCAGGTGAAGGAAGAGCTAAACAAACTGTAAATAAGTTTAGAATTTATAATCAAGAATTCTACATTCTTAATTTGATTCTCAATTATTAATTCTGAATTCTAAATTCTACCGAGTGGCTTGTTTTTTTCATCCGCATTTGGTATAGTATAAACCGCACGCCTCAAAAAGCTGCAAAAGGAGATATTTATTCGATGCCCAGGAAAACCACACAAAAAGACGTTCAGAGTTCAGAGTTAAGCGTTCAGCGCAATAAAACGAAACCACGAGAACATAAAAGTGTAAAATACAAAAAAAAAGATGCGATGAACGATGAACGCTCAACGGTGAACGTTTCAATCTCCAGCCTCATGGAGCAGCTTCTTAAGGGTACAAAACCTACCATTATTCGCAAAGGGCAGGAAATCGAGGCAAAACTTATTGCCATCTCTCGGAAAAATATCCTCTTTGATATCGGTGCAAAGGCATACGCAGTCTTAGGAGAAAAAGAACTGAAAGAAATATCTACGTATCTTCCCTACCTGAAAGTTGGCGATACCATACGGGTGAAAGTCATTTCAGAAGAGTCGAAAGAAGGATTTCCGGTTGTTTCAATGCAGAAGTTTTTTGAGAAGGGGAAATGGGATATTATTCGCCAGAAAAAGGAAAATGAAGAGGAGATTGAGGTGTTATGCGGGGAGTATGGAAAAGGCGGTGTGTTCGTTGACTTCATGGGAGTGCGGGGTGTCATTCCCAAAATCCAACTGACTGAAGACTATCTTCAAAATCCTCAGAAGCTTGAGGGGCAAAAGATTAAAGTAAAGGTACTCGAGGTAGATCAGGAAAAAAACCGGTTAGTGGTTTCTCAAAAAGCTGCCGCTTTGAATATCTCGCAAAAAGAGATGCGGAGGATGTTTGATGAGGTTAAAGTGGGTGAAAAATACCAGGCGAAAGTTCTGGGAGTATCAGAGTTCGGAATTTTTTGTGAGGTGAATGGGGTTGAAGGATTGGTACACATCTCAGAGATCTCATGGGAAAAGGTATCTGATGCCTCAGCCTATGCGAATCCTGGTGATACCATTGAGGTTATGGTGGTTGAGAAAAATGAGCAGGATCTCAAGCTGAACTTATCGCTAAAGCGTTTGGCCCATGATCCATGGGAAGTGATTGAGGAGAAGTATCCGAAAGACAAAGAGGTAGAGGGAGAGATCGTACGAAGTGAGCGTTATGGGTACTTCGTTCGATTGGAACCGGGTATTGAAGGATTGATTCATGTCAGCAAACTTTCCGGTGATGAAAACTTGCAGGTCGGACAAAAAATAAAAGCATTTATTGAGCGGGTAAACAGAAAAGAGAGACGGATGAGTCTCGTACTTCCTCAAAAAGAGAAACCGATTCTGTATCGGTAAACTTCGTAACTTCATTGATCATGAAACCTGTAACATGAAACATGAAGCATGAAACATGAAACCTGTAACATGAAACTCCGCGGACCATTAGTCCACAGCTTCCCAAATGTTAATAGTTGAAATACACTGTCGTGAAAAACCATTCTTTGACAACTCGTATGGGCTTTGACTTTACTTCATCCCCCCATAGTTATATTGCGGTTGTGTTCGTGAAGGGTGTATAAAACCTGAAGGATTTTGTGCTTCATGTTTCATGTTTCATGTTTCATGTTGCGTGTTTCATGATTCATGATCCACGTTTCATATTTGCGCTATACTGTACTATATGGAACAGCATCCGGTGCCGCGGCAGATAACGACATTTGAATTTAAGCTCATCGGCTTCATGACGCTTCGGCAATTTCTCTATCTGGTTATCTTCATTCCGTTGGGGTTTGTATTGTGGAAATTGGTTCCCATCCCTCTTTTAAATATTCTTCTGGGTTTGGCGTGTGTGTTATCTGGCGTTGCTCTTGCTTTTTTACCGATCAACGACCGGCCGCTTGACGTATGGGTAAGAAACTTTATCAAACGATTACAGTCGCCGACTCAGTTTGTCTATCAAAAACATAATAATGCTCTCTATTTTCTCCATGATCTATATTTTGTGAATGATCCTCATAAGGTGATGTCACATATTGAGTCACGGGAGAAGCTTACCGCTTACCTTACCAAGACAAAACCTGCCCCGACCGCGCCACCGCAAAAACAACAGGTGCAGGTGTTGCTGCAGACGTCGACGAATCAGTTGCGGCCGAGCGGGCGACGGCAGACGCCGGTTGTTGGGAATCAAGCGACAAGGGCAACTCCTTTGTACATTACTCAATCAGTTAAAACTGGTCAAAGTTCGTCAGAGTCAGTTGAAATGAGTACCAATTCAACTCATTCTAATCAATTACAACAAACTTTGACTAATTCCAACCAATTTCCACAAATTCCAACTTCTCCTTCTCAACCGAAGCAGCCATTTTTTGTCGGTTCGGTGAAAAACAGTAAGAAAATACCCCTACCGGGAATTATGGTCTATGTCAAAGATAGCAACAATGCAGTAGTGCGAATTTTGAAAACAAATCCTCACGGCATTTTTGCTACCTATAACGCGCTTCCTGAAGGAGAGTACGCGTTTGAGGCAAAGGATCCAAAAGGAGGGTACTTTTTTGATACAATGAAATTCAAGGTTGCTTCAAGCAACCCAAAGCCGTTTGAGATACAGTCGAAGGAGATGCTGTAGGGATATAACATTAGATTAGTTGCAATTGGTTGGAATTAGTTAGAATTAGTCGTAAGTTCGTTGGAATGAGCTATTTTCAACCAATTTTAACTAATTTCAACCAATTTCAACTATTTCCAACTGATTACAACTAACTTTGACCAATTCCAACTATTTCTAACTCATATATGCCCGTAACAAAACCAACATCACCAGTCAAAGCAACAACACAGTACTTTATTGAGATAGAAGAGATAAAAGACGATATCCTGCTTCTCAAGGATTTTTCTGCCGGCGTTGTCGTGGAGGTTGGCGCTGTGAACTTCTGGTTGCTTTCTCAGGAAGAACAGGCAGCTATGATTTATGCCTATTCGAGCTTGCTCAACTCGCTCTCATTTCCGGTACAGGTACTGATTCTTTCAAAACGGATGGATGTATCATCTTACATTGAGTATCTGAACGCGAAAATTAAAACCCAGCAGAATCAGCTTCTGCGGCAACGTCTCACGAGTTACCAAGAATTTATCAAAACCATTGTCAAAAAGAATACCGTTCTTGAGAAGCGATTTTTTTTCGTCGTTCCCTTTTCGCCGCTTGAGATGGGAGTCAGTGGCGCAAATACCAAAGGACTGAATAAAGAGTATGTCATAAGCCGGGCAAAGACCTCACTTTATCCGAAGCGGGATCATCTCTTGCGATTACTGGCAAAAGTCGGTTTACGGGCGACCATACTCCAAAAGCAGGAATTAGCTGATCTTTTTTACAATTTATATAATCCCTCGTCCACCGGTCGCCAGCTCGCGCCGGTTGAGAGCTATACGGATGTTGTATTGACGAGTGGATGATAATAGCAAATATCAAAAATCAAATAGCAAAAATACAAATCAAATATCAAATATTTGATATTGAATATGTATATTTAACCCGCCTTCGCGAAATTCTTCCGTGGCGTAAGTCCAGAGATGAAGGGCGGTATTTTCGCTTTCGCCTCGCTGGAGCTTCGTCGAAGCGGGTCGGACGAAGCGTTAGTCTAAGATTTCCCGAGCGTAAGCTCGTGGGAGTTTCATTTTTTGAGATTTAATATTTTATATTTTTAGCGTGTTTGGACTATTTAAATCAAAACAAACCGGTACTCAGTCATCGAGTAGTGTTCCATCGGGAGCGGTAAATGTATCTGATGTGCTGGCGAAAGGAACGGTGAATATAAAAGATATCGTCGCGCCCTCGTTTATCGAGGTTGATTTCAACCATCTGAAGATTGATGACAAGTTTTATCGGACCCTCTATGTGGTGGGGTATCCGCGCTATGTTTCGGCAAACTGGTTGTATTCCCTCATCACCTTTGATCATCCGCTGTATATCTCAATGTACATTTATCCTTCTGAATCAAAGACCGTCCTTGAGGATCTCAAGCGAAAAATAGCCGAGATGGAAGCGACGATTGAGAATGATATGAAAGCAGGAAAAGTAGTGGATCCCACTGTGCAGGTAGCGCTCGATGACGCGCTTGCTTTACAGGCAGAGCTTGCCAAGGGCGCTGAGCGGTTCTTCCAGTTTGGTTTGTATATTACTGTTCCCGCCGATACTCTCGATGAGTTAAATCAGATTACAAAGCAGATTGATTCGACCTTATCATCGCTTCTTATCATCGCCAAGCAGGCGGCGCTTCAGATGGAAGAAGGATTCAAGTCTACTTTGCCGATGTTTTACGACAAACTCGGCGTATGGCGCAATATGGATTCTACCTCACTTGCGATGACATTTCCGTTTTCAACCGCCTCACTGACCCGAAACGAAGGAATACTTTATGGTATTAATCAACACGATGGATCACTTATTATCTTTGATCGGTTTACTCTGGAAAACGCAAACTCGGTGATCCTTGGAAAATCAGGGGGAGGAAAAAGTTTCATGGTGAAACTCGAGGCCGCACGGCTTCTCATGATGGATACGGATGTCATGATTATTGATCCGGAGAACGAGTATAAGAAACTATGCGAGTCGATGGGGGGAGAGTTTGTAGAGTTTTCAGCAACATCGCAGTATAAAATAAATCCGTTTGATCTGACGACCGTCGACCCGGAACCCGACGAACTCCAGAACAAAATTCTCAATCTTCACTCGCTGATGAGGGTCATCATGGGAGAGCTCGCGCCGGCGCAAGACGCGCTTCTCGACCGGGCGCTCGTTCTGACCTATCGGCAGAAAGGAATAACGCAGGATCCGGCGTCATTTAAGACTGAGCCGCCGCTTCTTGAAGATCTCTATAAAATACTTATCGGCATGGAGACGCCGGAGTCAAAAGAACTGGCAGACCGGCTGGAAAAGTTTGTAAAAGGATCAGCTTCAGGAATATTCAACCATCAATCAAGCTTTGATATTAAAAACAAGTTTACCGTATTTGGCATCCGGGATCTTGAGGAAAATCTTCGTCCGGTCGCGATGTATGTCGTCCTTGATTATATCTGGAATAAGGTGAGGCGTGAGAAGAAAAAGCGGGTGCTTATAGTCGATGAGGCATGGTATCTTATTAAGCATAAAGACTCAGGAACCTATCTTTTCAATTTTGCCAAACGCGCGCGGAAATACTTTCTGGGACTGACGACCATTACCCAGGATGTAGAGGATTTCCTCGCGACCCAAGAGGGAAAAGCGATCATCACCAACTCGAGCTTGCAAATTATTCTTAAGCAATCAACCGCCGCGATAGAAAAAATCACGGAGACATTCTACTTGACGGGTGGAGAAAAACATTTCCTCTTATCTGCGGGCGTCGGTGAAGGGCTCTTCTTCGCAGGACAATCACATGTTGGGTTTAAGGTGATTGCGTCTGAGGAGGAAAGAACACTTATAGAGTAAGTTCTTCTTGTCATCCCGACCACGCTTGGCGGTGGAGGGATCCCCATAGAATCTAGCGTATGTCTATAAGAGGGTATTATATCTACATAATAACAAATAAATATAACACGGTATATTACGTAGGAATAACGAACGATATTAAAAGAAGAGTCTTTGAGCATAAAAATAAACTGGTAAGAGGCTTTACTAGCCGTTATAACATTGATAAACTCATATACTACGAACAATTTGCTAATGTAGCTGAGGCGCTTATGAGAGAAAAACAATTAAAAGGATATGGAAGAAAAAAGAAATTACAATTAATCATGCAAATGAATCCACATTTAACAGAGATTGTTATTAGTTAGTTTTTT
>CAZHGF010000010.1:17349-18217 GCA_964531945.1 uncultured Gammaproteobacteria bacterium
AAGAAAACAAAGATGTCTTTCTGCCGATAAGGGGATCCCTCTCCGCCAACTGGCTTCGATTGAATCTGAGTTGGCGGATCGGGATGACACTCATATGACGAAACACAAACTTCCTTATATTGAACGAGGACTTCACGGCGGTATGGATTTTCAGCATGAGAATAGAATTGCGCTATCACTCTTTCTTTATCTCATCAGTATCGTTGTGTTTGTTTTTTTCGTTGTTTTAATACTCCGATTATTTCAACTGACGGTAGTAAAAGGAGAGTACTATAAGAGGATTGCCGAAGGCAACCGGATCCGGGAAGTCATCATTGAGCCGCAGCGGGGGACGATCCTTGACAGAAAAGGGATCGTGATTGCAGATAGTTTGCCTGCTGATCTTAATGGATCAGGAATGCGTTTGATATCGCGCCGCCATTATACCCTTGCTGAGGAGCTGGCTCCCCTTATCGGATACCGGCAAACGGCAGATACACAAAATTTGAAACAGGACAGCTGTTTGACCAAGCTACGACTGGGAGATAAGGTAGGGAAGAAAGGGGTAGAAAAAATATATGAGTGTGATCTGCGAGGTACAAGCGGAAGGAAACTGCTGGAGGTGGATGCGAATGGAAAACCGATTCGTACCATCATGGTGCTCCCATCGCAAAATGGGACAAGGATTCAGCTTGCGGTAGACAGCCTGCTGCAGCAGAAAGCATACGAAATCATCAAAGGAAAACGGGCTGTGGTTGTGGGTTTAAAACCGCAGACGGGAGAGGTACTGCTTTTGGCAAGCGCTCCCTCGTATAACCCGCAGGACTTTGAAGATCAGAATGATGAGAAAATTAAACAGTATCTGTCTGATAAGGATAAGCCCCTTTTT
>CAZHGF010000011.1:0-7538 GCA_964531945.1 uncultured Gammaproteobacteria bacterium
AAATTACGGTATACACAATTACTGATTGTCCCTTCTCAAAACAGGAGAAAGACTACCTTGCTTCCCACAATCTCCAATACGAAGAAAAAAACTTGGAGACCAATAAGGATTTTCTTACCGAGATGCTTGCGGTATCAAATAATTTTGTCGGTACACCGGTTACTAAAATTGAAAAAGATGATGGGCAGATTGCCGTCTTGAAAGGGTTTACCCCATCTGAGTTTGATCAAGCGCTTGGCCTTGCTCCTGTTGCCGCTACTCCAACACCTGAAGCGCATACAGATGCACCAGCTCCCAATGTGCCGCCACCGCCTCCTTCTGTTCCAACACCCACCCCTCCACCAGTACCAGAACCACCACATGTTGATCAACCTGCTTCTCCACCACCGGTAGCTGAACCTGAACAACCCGCAGTGCCTCCTGTTCCACCGGCGCAACCAGAATCATCACAACCCGCATCACCACAGAGCATCCCTGAGGATTTGCAGAAAATAGTCAATGATATGTCAGCGCAGTTGAATGGACCGACAGACGGCACGAATGGTCCACAACCCACGGCACCAGAACCACCTCCCGCTCCCCCTTCACCCACCGAACCACCGACGCCTCCGGCACAACCCCCGGCCCCACCAGTCGTAGAGCCGGTAACGCCATCTCAACCGTCTCTTCCACCCGTACAAGAACCTGCAGCACCGCAGGAACCACAAATAGCAACACCGACTGTTCCTTCGATGCCCGCTTTGAATGATCTCGCTTCTGTTCCGAATCCGGCACAAACGGATAAATTAAACTCTATTTTGGAAAATTTACAGTCAAAAGTCCAAACCAATGGCGCGACGATCCCACCAGCCGTCACCCCTGCTGCTCCTTCCACTCCCACCATGCCAAGCCTTCCTGATTTTCATAACTAAAACTCCTTTCTATCAAATTGTTCGAGCGATTCTTAGCGAAGATGAAGTTTTCATATGTTAAATTGTTGCGATCGATATAGATGACTTCATGCATTTCTGATAAATAAAGCCTATTACTTTCCGAGCGAACTCAAAACCTGATATAATCGCTTTTAATGAGCGCTGAACAGCTGTTTTTTCAGCATGCGAAGGAAGACTGGTTTCGCGCAAGTCTTTCTCTCAAACAAAGAGATAGTGCCGGACGTGAATTTCCTCGTTCAATCATAGGAGTCTTAGGAGAAACTATTGCGGAGGCAGGAGCAAGCGGTTTACGCACGCTTGCTTATCGAAGACAAAGAAAAGGAGCGGTAACTACCCAGTCACCAGAGATTGAAGAAGCAACAGAAGCAGACGTCATGACGAATTTTTCAGCTATAGTTTTAGGGACGACACTTATCATGATCGAAGAACTCCTCATCACTAAAGGATACTCCCCTACTTTCCATCTCAATTTACTCAATGGCAATCTCGTTGGAACGGTATATGGAAGCTATAGTTATGAACGTTCTCTGCGTTCTGAGATTATCAACACTGGTCATTACCTCCAGCTCTGTGAGGCAGCACGACGAGATCCTACACTGGCTATTTTTTTTACCCGAAAAGGCTATCAGTTAT
The DNA here is from genome assembly GCA_964531945.1 of uncultured Gammaproteobacteria bacterium. Taxonomy (GTDB): domain Bacteria; phylum Patescibacteriota; class Microgenomatia; order UBA1406; family GWC2-37-13; genus CAZHGF01. The sequence goes on from CAZHGF010000011.1 coordinate 1,566, forward strand.
TGCCAAAGAGCTTAAAACATTTCTTAACGGCACCGGGTCCTGATAATAGGAGAAACTTCCGTAGCCATATTGAAGTTTTACTTTTACAGTATAAAAAACTTGCTGGGGAATTTATTACCCCGTATCAGCGCTCTCCCTTACCAAAGAGTGTTTACCGGGATGCTCGTCAGCCCGACGAAACTGAATCATTCACAAAGTTATTCCGGAACGAAGTACGAAATTGGGCCTATAAGAAATTAAAACCGTGGAAGTACCCGCACCGTTGACTTCTTGCAGGGGCACCAGGATTCGAACCCGGACGAGAGGTTTTGGAGACCTCCATGCTACCATTAACATCATGCCCCTTTCTCATCCAATTATACCATACTTCCAACCGTTTTGACAAAACCTAGCCGTTGTTATAACATAGTTATAACAACATTATTAATTAATTCAAGTACCTATGATCCAAAAAATCATCAAAGTCGGCAACTCTGCCGCGATCACTATCCCCAAACAGTTCCTCAAAGAGGCGAAAATGAAGGTGGGAGATGAGGTGATCGTTGAGGAAAATGCAAGAAACGAGATGCTCCTTATTAAATCTAAAAAGAGAGCTGACTATCCATCACTTACTCCTGAGTTTTTCTCGTGGCTCGATATGGTCACGAAAAAATATAAGGAAGTAATTGCAGAGTTGGCGAATCGTTAGTATGAAACTCATCTTTCTTGATATTGAAGAAGTGTATATGATTCATGAGCAGATGATTCGCGTAGGAGGCGGAAGAGCCGGTATCCGTGACTTTACGCTTCTTCATTCGGCAGTCGAACGGATGAAGGCGACTTTCGCGGGAAAGTCGCTCTATTCCACTATCTGGCTGAAAGCTTCCTCCCTTATACACTCTATTATCAAAAACCACCCGTTTAATGATGGGAATAAACGGACCGGATTTTTTTCCATGCTTCGTTTTTTAAACCTGAATGGATACGATATTGGAGCGGAACGAAAAGAAATCGTCGAGTTCGCTCTTTCTGTAGATACGAAAAATCTTACCCTCAAACAAATCTCTCTCTGGCTCAAAAAACACTCGAAAAGGGTTCATCGCTCCTAACTTCTCAACAGGGAAAGAAGCGTATTGAAAACGGTTGATAACGCACACAGCAAAATCAACGAAAGTAGTTCAATTTGGACTGTTACTACAACCTATTAATAACCTCGTGGGTTGAAATGGAGAGAGGGACACCCGCGGGGTGTACGAAGAAAGTAAACCATTAAACCAAAGTCTAATGTCTAAAGACTAACTTTGTGTCCTCGGGCAGAATTGAACTGCCATCAAAGGCTCCGCAAGCCCTTATTCTATCCGTTGAACTACGAGGACTTTTCATCCTTCTTACGCCCTTCCGTATCCCGCGCTTTAGCTCTATTTTATCACGTTTTTTTCACGGTTCACAATATTCTATGGTTCAATGGCTCAATAGTTCCATGGCTATTAAACCATCTAACCATATAACCATTGAACAATTGAACATTAAACCTATCGAAAGTTTAATACCTGCCCCCTACTGGCGGCACTTACCAACTCCCTCCTCCTCCGCCACCGCCTCCTCCACCGGAGAAACCGCCTGAGGAGCCGGAAGAAAACCCCGATGTAGAACGAACCGGTGTCGCGGCCGATGAAAGCTGATTCATTGATGAATGAAGCCCTTGTGAGAATGAGTTCATGGTAAATGTTCCTGAACGATAGGTTGTATACCATTCTGGTTGGGTAAGATTAATGTCTGCGAATCGATCTGCCCACTGCTTCTCTACACCAAATGCCACTGCGTACGGCAGTAGTTTCTCAAAAAACATCTGATTTTTTGCCTGAAAATTGAGTTGCCGCTCCTGAGTTTGGAGGAAGTTCTTGAGCGAACGTGCAACATTTGCCTGTTGAGATCCCCACAGCGTCTTGCTCGCCATCACTCTTCCAAATAGAAGCACCATCAATACCAGCGGGAGATTAAATGTCCACAAGGCTACACCAGCGATAATGGCGTAAAATTTTCGAACATTACTCGGATCTTTGGGGAAAAATCCTTCAGAAACTAACTTCGTGTAGAGATTCTCTTTTGCGTCCTCGACTATTTCATAGAGCGAGTGACTTTTGAGACTCACTTCACCGCCTATTGCAAAGAGCGTATCAAAAAATGACCGTTCGAATGGTTGCAGCTTTATATCAGTCGCTTTAGATTTTTCAAGGGTAAACTTATTCTTTTCTTTTTCATGAATTTTAAGATATCCTCTTCTGGCCAAGTCAACAATCAGTGCCTGAATCTCACGTAACTCAGCATGCTCATCCATGAGCGTGCCTGTTTCAGCGGGGGTAAGTGCTCTGCCGCTTTTAGTCTTTGGCGCGTCAAACGAGGCGGTCACCGGTCTATTGTACGGGACTAGCCCTGAACGTGCCGAAGGGTCTCTTCCATATAAATACCAGCGGATTGGCAACCACAGTGGGTAAACAATATACCAAAGAGATACACCAGCTATTAACAACACGAGTAGAAGATTCTTTAAAAGCCTTCCCGACGGTGTCGTCCAAAAGTCAATGACTTCTTTTGGTTCCAGAACCGCAACGTAGTCTTTCGGAAAACCAACCACTACAGTTAGCCCTTCCCGTAGGCCTAAGCTTTTAGTTGTCTGAAAGGTGATGCTTCCATCCTGCTGGGTAAGACATTCCTGCGCGGTGCTTCCATACGAACCGGTATAACAGATTCTCGTAACGGCACTGAAGGGAATCTCAGATGGCAAACTCACCGCTACCGTCGATTGTTCAATCGGCACCACCCACTCATCTCCGGTCGCATTCCAGTACAGCTCATCGTGATCAGAAAAATACGTCAGTGCTCCCGATATGATATACGAAATGCGATATGCATGCATTCCGGTAATGGTTTTATCAGGATCTCCAATCTTGAGGGTGAGATATGCAGCATCTTTTGAGGAAGTAAAAGAATACTTTTTATCGTTCTCGTCCGTCACCGATACATCACCGATATCAAGCTCGAATTTCTTTCCGTCCGTATTGGTTTTCGTGTAGGGAATCTTCCGATAGATACCATGCCGCTCATTTTGTCCGAAATCATATTGTATTGTTTCAATGATATATACTCTTCCATCTTTCTCTACATTAAGCTTAATAATATAGTTACGAATCACTTCACTCGTCCCCTGGGCAAAAACGCCGCTCGGCACGATCCATAAAACCAAAGTCAGTAAAAAGAGCACCTGTCTCACGAAATCATGATATCACAATTCAAAGCGTTGTGCTAAGAGGTAGTGTTTTGCCATAATCACTTGCTCCCTCCATCATCCATCATCTATAATCTATCATCTACTATGAAATATATCTCAGCTCCCGAAATCAAAGATCAGATTGTTTACCTTGTCAAACGACTGGGGTTTGATCATGTTAAACTCAACAATATCCACTGTATTCGCAGTCTTGATGCAAAAACGCGCGCGATTGCCCGTATTTGGGGCATGTCGCGATTATTCAAAGAAGTTGCTGGTATAGAACCCCACTACATTATAGAAGTAAACGCGAAGCGGTTTGACAAACAGTCCGAGCGTGAGAAAATGAAGACACTAATCCACGAACTTATGCATATCCCCAAAAACTTCTCCGGCTCCCTCCTTTCCCACCGCAGCCACTTCCACCGGATCAATGACCGGGAGGTTGAGAAGATACTGCGTGAAAAGAACATTTAGTAACTTGTCAAGCGCTTAAGCGCTCAGTGTCTGAGGCTAAGAAAGTAGCTCATAATTATAACTTCTGAATCGTTGGATTTTTGTATACGAAAATAAAGAATTATTCCATAGTTATCAATGTAACAGCACTCATTTCAAACCTGAAGTAGTATAAATCTGGTGAGCGTGAAAAAAACAAAATCTCCAATAAAGCCTATAATTTAACTCTGCTCTTATGGGGAAATTACCACGATATCCTTTGATCAACTGATATAATCGTATACATGGATAAATTTATTGACCGGAGAGCTATCAATCCTACGACCCTTCATGAAGGTCTACCCCCGCTCCTCAATCTCAAAATATATGAAGATGCGCACAGAGAAAATCCCAACCTCGACAAGTTTCCCTATGAACAAAAAATGGCTACGATTCAGAAAGCACTCAGAGAATGTGAAACGTTTGAAAAAAGCGCTAAAGCTATAAAGCGCCGTCTTTCCCTGACACCTTCACTCGCAACACATATCACAGCCCTCTGGCCCCTCTCGGTCCCGGAACGTATGACCGTCCATCCAAAGACGACGCCTATAAAGATAAACGCTGGGCAGACGGTATGGATCGACAACGTCTCAACAAAACAGCGATGGTAGCACGAGAAATAGCAGACGTAATAACGGGAACAAGCGTAAAAGCAGATGAAGGAAAAGGACTGAGCCAGATTGAGACGGTAAAGCTAAAAATTAAACAGAAACTTGCTGAGTATGGACCTTATATCATCTATAATGGTACAGACGTTGAGAATGACACCGTCCGTGATGTCATAACCCGCCATGGTATCATCATCCCACCTGAAAAGCTATTTGTTATTGAGGATGGTATCAAAAAAACCGTAGATCAGGTGAAAACCTTTCAGTTACCCTCAGACCTGATGGTAGAATCCGGTGATGTTGTCGGAGTAATAACGCATGCTCCCCATATGATGCGCTTTCTCCATATGCTCAATAAACACCGGACAATTCCTCCCGAAATGCGGGTATTGGCTATTCCGTTACCTTCACCTATTGCAGGCAGGCAGGAATATACAGAACAGGAAATCAGAGGACTCCTCTACTACCGTTATCTCTCCGGAGATGCAACTGAAGAGATGTATCCCCATCTTTTACCTCAGGCTGCGTAATTTTTCGGTTATAATCCGTACATGCACCCCATGTACATCTACTTTCAGGATGGAACCGGAAGCAGGGATGATTCACGTCTAACTGCCTCTCCCGTTTTGGATTATTTGAAAGAACGGGGACACCTGGCAGATACCCATATAAAAGCATTTGCCTCACCGATTAACCCCCAGGACCTATTTCCCGACTCATATATCGCAGTATTTATGTCCTCCGGTAAACCTTTTGGGGATGATGAAGTTTTTCTCTATAAGGGCAGAGAGCCCTATCCAGCAACCCAAATTGAGATCTTGTTTGAGAGATATCGGTTGAACCCCCGTGCCCGTGAAATAGCACGCGCGTTACTCCGCTTTATTCACTATCCTCATCTTGAATTTGCTCAACGCGCATTAACCGTCCGTGACCCGCAATCAGGCCGGTATCTAGTCGATACTCCGTTTTCTCTGCTCCATGGATTGCGTAAGCTGAATGAGCGTATTCTGTATGGAGATACGACGATTCATTATGACATTCTCTCCCGGGAATCGATACGGCAATTTGAAAGCTTATTAGGTTGCTCGGCCACGAGTGTTTGCGTTTCCGCAGAACAAGCTCAACAGGTGCGGAAAGCTATTTACAATAAATGGATCGAACGTGAAGTTGTGCTAAGAAGAAAAGAAGGATAGGAAAATGATATAATTGACTCAGTTGTAGGTCATACCTACCCACTACCTTATCGACATGCCGGAGTGGCGGAATTGAGCAGACCTGCCTGCCGGCAGGCAGGCGCGCAGGCTTATAATATAAGCATGTGGTATGTTTACATTTTGCAGAGTATCAATAAAAGAACCTTTTACAAAGGTATTACCAACAACCTTGAACGAAGGTTAACTCAACATTTAAGAGGTGAGTCTGCAACTACTAGAAATATGTTGCCGATTCGCCTGGTACATGTTGAAGTATGCGTCTCAAGAAACGAGGCCAGACAGTTAGAGAAGTTTTTCAAATCGGGATACGGAAGAGAGATACTTCAGGAATTAGCAGAACGGTTATAGCCGGGGTGGCGAAATTGGCAGACGCGCAGCGTTCAGAGCGCTGTCCCCGCAAGGGGGTGGG
>CAZHGF010000011.1:7548-17179 GCA_964531945.1 uncultured Gammaproteobacteria bacterium
GTTCGATCTTCGATAGTAGATGTTAAAATAATAAATAACATTCTAAGGTCAAAGGTCTAATATCTAACCATAAAAATAAGGAGAGGTGGCTGAGCGGTCCATAGCGAGGGGTTGCTAACCCCTTGAGTTGAATAGACTCACGCGGGTTCGAATCCCGCCCTCTCCGCCTTCGCCTCGCTGAAGCTCGGCTACGGCGAGACGATGTCCGCTAGTAAATTATAAAGAAACAAAATTCCTGGAACTCATCCGACAATCCCTAAAGTTTCACCCTCTTTCCAAAATCATCCGGGTGGAACCAGAGTTGATGTTGTGTGATTAATTCAGTAGTTTGATGCTTTTTGATAGAGTATTTTTGCACCATCCCTAAAATTTTCTCCACGATATCACCGAAAAATCCCAGAACTCCCAACTCCGAACTCGCAACATGGCTCCTCGCTCTTCTAACCATATCAAACGCATTCGGAAATACATCAAACACCCATTGATTCCTGTAAATAAATTGTTGATATGCTCTATCTCTCTCAAAAATCGGCTTCATTTGAAGTACTTCATGAGCAATGTACATGGATCTTTTAGCCTTTGGGACAACTAAATCCACCTCATCAAAAAAGAGGTTTAAACATACTTTATCTGATGCTCGTTTAGCACCTCTTCTTCTCCGGAGTCCCAAGAGTTGCGCAAGCATCATAGTAACAAATCGTCCAGTCCATAATCTGTAACGTCCGGTGATAATAAATAAGTCAACGTCGTCGCTCTTTTTTGCGTTCATCATCGCAACCGAACCCGAGAGACCAATAAGCTTAATTTGAGGAAAAAGGGAAAGCAATCTGAGATAGTGTCTTACGTGTCTCAATTTGAGTTTTGAGTTCTTTAGTCGAAGTTCATAGGTGTTCTTAATCCTACTATACTTATACAGAGTATATCTATATTCTTTATCTATTTTTACTTTTAAAACAATCTTTTTGCCAATTAATATGTCTAATACTCTTCCCAAGTATACTATTGACGACTTGGCTTTTAGAAAAAGATGGAGCTCGTCAAAAGTGGGCAGGTATTGAAATTGTTGAAAGTAATGAAGTACTTGTATGACTTCTTTTTCCATACCAATCATTTTCTCACGTTAGTACTAGAAGTACAATTTGAAACACTAGTTATTCACCGTTCACGGTAAATACCCAATACATACCTCTATGGTTAAATGGCTCAATGGTTATATGGCTACATGGTTAACTGTTAAACCACTTTAGCCATTGAACCATATAACCATTGACTTACGTGCTGCATGCGCGAAAAACGTATGCAAAACAGCTTCCTTAAGATTATTCAAGCGTACCCGCATTGAGATCAACTATGTAGCCATTGCTTCAACACTAACCAAATAAACTGTATTAACCGCAGTTGTCTTCTCCACCGCCAGGGCTGCCGTAGTAGCCGCCATAGCCATTCGAGTCCTATAGTACGCAAAATCTTGGGAGGACGCGTAATTTTCCCGCTTAAATAATCAAATGCTCCTCCCACTCCCATACAAACAACTCCTTGCAATGACGCTCTGTTCCGGTATATCCATTTCTCCTGCTCGGGAGAACCAAAAGCAACAAATAATATATGAGGCCTTCTAGCAGTAACTATAGAGAAAATTTTCCTTTCTTCGTCAGACGTAGGATTTTTTATATTTTTTATTCCCTGGAGTCCTATAAACGTAACCTGGCCGTAAACTGATTGGTAGCATTTAGCTAGTTCATCTGCTAAATTTTCGTCGGCGCCAATTAGCATAACGGTTAAGCGCATTCTGTCGGCTACGTTGATGAGCTCCTCCATGAGGTCGACACCCGTTACTCTCTCACCCAGAGGAATACTCAGTAAGCGGCCTGCCAGGACAACTCCTACGCCGTCTACTATGGTAATTTGAGCTGTTGTAATAACCAGTTTAAACTCATTGTCATTTTGGGCACTTATTATATTTTCCGGGTTAAGAGAGACCACATGAAAAAAACCTTTCGGAGATAATAGGTACTTTTTAATATCTTCTAGGATATCTACTTTCGATTTTGTGCTTACCGGAATATCTAAAATGTTTTTATGTTTCATATAGTGGATTTTACTATGGGAAAAATATTATTTAAATTTCCTGATGTGCTTATCGTGACTTTGTTCAAGTTTTTTTACTATAATTGGCGCTTAATTATGATAATCAGGTAAGAGTATTGTAACAAAATTGTAATAAAATAATAAATTATACTATAAGTATTTAAAAACTTCCCATCATCCTCATTACTTTCAGTTTCTTTACTTTTAACTACCTGAGTTATAATTACTATGAGTTATCTCTTATAAAGCTTTCCCCTCCTGACAGTCTTTTTTTAACACTTTTCTCTCTGGACTCCTCACCTTGACTCCTGACTCCCCTTATTTCAGAGCCTCTTTGTAGCTATCTAAGTTTTCAAGTGCCATTCCGACCCCGCGAACAACACAGAATAACGGTTCTTCTACCACAAATGATGGTACCCCCGTATAATAAGTAAAGTACCGGTCAATATTACCCAGAAGTGAAGTGCCACCTGAAAGAACAATACCTTTATCAACAATGTCAGCCGCAAGTTCGGGAGGACATTGGGAAAGAACCTCTTTAATTCCCTCAAGAATCTGTTTCAACGGGCGTTGTAGTGCTTCTGAGATGCTACGTTCGCCTATTTCCAGGATTTTCGGTAAACCCGTTTGAAAATCACGACCTTTTACTTCCATTATACGCTCTTTATACTCTTCTTTATCACTTACCAAACCATTGCCAATTTTTCTTTTTATATCTTCAGCTGTTCGCTCACCAACAACAAGGTTATGTTTCTTTTTCATATGATGAATAATCGCTTCATCAAGTTTTGTTCCTGCTACACGAACTGTTTTATAAACGACGAGCTGTCCAAGAGAAATAATACCAATCTCGGCAGTCCCTCCACCAAGGTTCACAATCATATGCCCAGATGGTTGAGAAATTGGGATACGCGCGCCAATAGCCGCGGCAAGCGGCTCCTCAATAAGGTAAACGTCTGCGGCACCTGCCTGCTTACAAGCAGCGACAACCGCTCGTTTTTCTACCTGTGAAGCCCCTCCAGGAATAGCAATCATCACCTCGGGCCATAGTACTTTTTTTTTCAGTGCTTTTTTGAGGAAATAGGTAATCATGGCTGAAGTGGTAGTGTAATCTGCAATAACTCCTTCTTTCATTGGTCGCGCAGCAACAATAGACCCAGGTGTCCGACCAAGCATCTCTTTTGCATCTTCTCCTACAGCAAGAATCCGTCTATCTTCAAGCGAGTAAGCCACCACCGTAGGCTCGTTGAGCACAATACCCTCTCCTGCCAGATATACAAGGGTATTTGCGGTTCCGAGATCAATTCCTACCTTTTTACGGAAAAACATAGATGAGGTTAAAGGTTAGTTCGTTAGTACGTTAGTTTGTTCGTTCGTGAAATACGAAAAAGTGATGGCTTCATGGTTAAATGGTTAGAATGGCTATAGAGCCATTAAGCCATGTAGCCATATAACCATATGTTTACCATCAACGATGAACGAACTAACGAAACAACCACATTGTCAATGAATATAGTATACTATGTAACAACTTGAGTTGAAGGGAATTTTTGATATATTTTGATGTTTTTGATGATTAATCTGTATCAGTTAAAATGTCCCCAACTATCCAGGGTTCCGTTCATAAACGATGAACTATGAACTCGAGATTATTATGGCAAAGAAACCTAAACCATTTACGCTCCGCTTCAGGCTTATCAAATCAATCGTCTTTCGCATCGGATTAACTGCTTTGTTTTTTACGATCGTATTCTGTGTTATTGCTTACGCCCGAGGATACCGGCCTAACTTTCAAACGCGATCTCTTGAATCAACCGGAATCATTGCGACGAGCTCTTCTCCAAAAGCAGCAAAAGTATATGTTAATGGAATCCTTAAAGGAGTGACCGATCTTAACCTTACCCTACCACCAGGTGAATATACCGTGGAGATGAAAAAAGAAGGATATACCGACTGGAGCAAGAAGGTTATCTTGAAAGGTGAAATCGTTATAAGTCTGGATGGTCTTCTCTTCCCTAAGAACCCTTCACTTTCACCAATTACTTCGCTTGGAGTATCAAGAGCTATTCCCGTAGATCAAACCGACCGTATGATACTCGTCGCAGATAACGCTGATCTCGAAAAAGACGGAGTTTATAGCTTTAGTCTTGGTAACCGCCCGCTGTCTCTTCTCCCACCTCTCAAGCCTTTGATTCTTAAAAAAAACCTCCCTCCGGCTGTCAGCATAAACTCTCTCACTATTACCTACTCACCAGATTATCAAGAAGGTATTTTCGAGTTCACTTCTGAGCAGGGAACGGTTTCATATCTTCTATCACTTGATGAAGAAAATACCCAGCCATTCGATATTACTTCTTCAAAAGAAACACTCATTGCCGCATGGAAAGAAGAAAAAAATAGAGAAATACGTAAAATTCTTGAAACGTTCCCTAAGCCCATTAGTAAGATAGCGAGTGATTCTTTCCGTCTTGTCGCTTTTTCTCCTGATGAAACCAAAGTACTGTACCAAGCAACCAAGACTACTGTCCTTCCCCCAATAATCACTCCTCCTCTTATCGGAGCAAATCAAACAAAAGAGGAACGAACGTTAAAACAAAATGCTTTATACGTTTATGACCGAAAGGAGGACAAAAATTTTGAAGTGACGAATATTCAATTGCCATCTATGACCCCAATGCCTGTGCCACGAACTCTTTCATTGACCCCGACACCACAACCCCTTCTGTATATGGATGAATCGCTTCTTTATACCATTACCTGGTATGCAGATTCAAAGCACTTTGTTATTAATGAAAAGAGACAGATCTTTGTCATAGATTATGACGGCGCTAATAAGCGGACTATTTACTCAGGACCATTTGAAGAGGATTTTTTTACGGTGACCCGCGAAGGAAAACTCCTCATCTTAACGAACCTTAACCCTCAACATAACACCTCATCGGATTTGTATGAGGTGGGAATCCGCTGATTAGTTATAATTAGTTGGAATTAGTTGAAATTGGTTAGAATGAGACAATGTTAGTTGGAATGAGCTATTTTTAACTAATTTCAACCAATTTTAACGAATTTTAACTAATTACAACTAATTTTAACTACTCTACTTTCGTCGCAAACACCAACAATCGTTGCAACGCAGTTCCCGGTGGCCAACAGGTTTGTAATGTCAGAAGCTCTTTATTCGTTTTTCTCGTAAGGAACTCTACTTGTGAAGGCTCTACCACGCGTTTTTGCAAAACTCGATATTTATACCGTTGATTCTTATAAAACAAGTCGATCTCATCACCTGCCTGTACTTTGTAGAGCAGGTAAAATACGGCATTATAAGTACCAACGTTCCAGAAATAATCTGTTGAGTGCGCAAAGAGGAAAATGTGTCCGTTCTCTCCGGGAAAGGCAGTACCTTGCGCATGAGCCACTCCTTTTTGTAACGTTTGTAAATATTCTTCTTCGTTCCCCGCGTTAACATTCGGGATGACACGAGCATTTGCACCGATTCCTGGAACAATAATACTAAAATTGGGATCTTCAGGTACCAATACCTCGACCTCCTTTAAGTTAAGAGCTTTAGCAAGGGCTCCCTTTTGAGGCTTATTCGCGGGAGTTTGCTGAGCGTCTACTGTCATTGAGTCAACGACTACATACTGCTTGTCAATAGCTTTATTAACTAAATAACGTATCTCCTCACGTACCGGCTGATAGAACGTTTTCCCGATCATGAATAACGAGGAAAGAATCAAAAAATTGCCGATCGTACGAAGAATTAATATTCTCACGTAATCTTTTGTTGGAAGTTTCTGAAGGTGGCGATGGATAATGTGTCTCATGGTAATTTAGAATTGAGAGTTTAAAATTAAGAATTAAATGAAGAGTTTAGGATTCTTCATTCTGAATTCATTCTTAATTCTTAACTCTCAATTCTTAATTCTACTAGTGCCGCTAGCAGGAATTGAACCCACATCGTACCCTTAGGACGGGTCTGCTCTATCCGTTGAGCTATAGCGGCTACGTATATTATAGCAGTTGAACAATAAGGGGGAGTAAGGGGTCAGGAACCAGTGGCCTGGTGGCAGAATGCTCAACGCTGAACGCTTTTTCGCTATTACTTCATCGCTTTCTCTTCTACCCGTTCGTAGGAGTGAATCTCTTTAGGAGAAAACCAGAGTGGTATTTCGTACCTTGCTTCTTCCACGTTTCCTGAAGCGTGCATGAGGTTTTTGATGGGTCGCCCTGCTGAATTGGCAAGGTATGAGGAATCGAAAGAATAATCTCCACGGATTGTGCCGGGAGCTGCAAGAAGTGGAAGGGTATGACCGCACATTTTTCGTACGAGTTCAACTGCATGGGGCCCTTCAAGAACAAGTGCCAGGACCGGCCCTTCTTTAATGTAGTTCATGAGCCATCCTCGTACCATTTTTCCGATCTCTCGCGGATCATCGGTCCCCAGCGATGTCCTGGGATCCATTTCAAGGGCTTTATAGTTTTCTAGAGTCTTATTACCAATTCCCATCCACAATTCTTCACGATCGGCTGGATAATGTTGTTGCACCAATTCATCAGTTGCGGTAACCAGTTTCATTGCGACTATTTTTAATCCAACCCGTTCAAAACGGGTAATAATTGATCCGGACAGTCCACGGGCAACGGCATCAGGTTTTAACACAACGAGTGTTTGCTCCATACTCATTTATAGTAACAGAATTTTTACAGTTTGCAATACATGCATCATGAAACATAGAGAACAATATAATGTGTTTTATGTTACATGCTTCATGTTTCATGATTCATGTTTCAGGTTTCATATTTTATGTTTCTTCAGATACCATACCACCTCCTCACCCACTCCGTAATCTGATTCCCCCAAAATAACACAATTACGATACCGATGACAAGGAATGGTCCAAAGGCTATGGTTTGTTTCATTTTTTTCCGTCCGGTCAAAAGTAAGTATATACCAACGGCTGCACCAATCATAAAAGCGATATATAATGCCAACAGCCCTCCCCATAATCCCAGAAGAAAACCGATGGTAAAGGCGAGTTTTACATCACCAAATCCCATCCCCTTTCCTCTTGTGATAAGAAATATCAACAGAAGCGGTAACATAATAGCAACTCCATCACGAATGTGAATCATCCACTGATAAGAACTGAGGTTAGAAAAGAGTAATAAGCCAATGGAAAATATCAACAACGCTATCTGTATGGTATCAGGAATAATCTGATACTTTGCGTCGGTGAAAAATATGACGATAAGAGATGATAGCGCACCCAGAAGTAATAGTTTATAAACAACGTGATTCTGGCAAGTGAGGCACGAAAGCGTCCAGAATCCACTCAAAATAGATTCTGATGTCTCCCGCTCCGCCAGCTGGCCGAGGCGGATCCCCAGAATGACCGAGGAGGGAAATGTGAACCACACAATTAAAAACATGACTCCAGTAAGTAACTCCACAAAAAAATAACGACTGGGAATTTTCTTTTTACATGTTCTGCATTGCCCGACTAAAAATAAATAGGAAAGCAAAGGAAATAAATCCGTCCAGTCTAGCCGGCGGTTACAATGGTCGCAGTGAGAACGACCTTTCATTGATTTACCTTGTGGTAACCGATCAATGAGAACATTTAAGAATGAACCTACTGAAATGCCGAGAAGGAAAATAAGAACAGTAACTATACTATTGCTCAATGGTCCCATTGCTGCTATTAGCATAGCAAAAATCAAACCCTATCGCTGAACACTTTTAGCAATCGAACAATGGAGCAACAGCTAAAGCACAAGTGAATCTTGGAGTCTTTCTTTATCCTTAACCGGCCCAATAATTGCAAAGTTTAATCGTTCCGGCCGGAACAGTTCTCTTGCCAACTCAACAACATCTCCAATTTGCACGTCCATTATCTTTTTAATGACTTCATCAGGAATATCAAGAGAATCTTGCAAAAGTTTCCGTGTTCCCAGATAAGATGCGACACTGGATGAGTCTTCCAGAGAGAGTAAGAACCTGCCTTTTAAGAGTTCCTTGGCATTTTTCACTTCTTCTTCTTTTACATTCCCTTGCGCTATTTTTCTATGCTCATTCAGTATCACGTCAATTGATTCAATAATTTTTTCAAGGTTATTGGTAACTCCTGCCTGTGTTACCAAGTTACCCGCATCATGATACAGTTCACGTCCGGTAGAAATGTAATAACATAGTCCTCTTCGTTCACGCACTTCGGTAAAGAGCCGTGAGGACATACCTCCACCAAGGATAGTGGCAAGAACAGAAAGCGCATACTTTCGATTGTCCTGAAAGGAAAAAGCACGAAATCCTAAACAGAAATGCGCTTGTTCAGTTTTTTTATACTTAATGAATACTTCGGGCTTCTCCTGCTGTTCGGTAATCTTGGCGAAAGATGCTTTTTGTCCATCCTCCCATTTCCCGAACTTCTCCTCGATTATTTCTATATAACGCTTGGCGCTGGGTACTTGACGCTGTGCTCTTTTTAATCCTCCCGCCACTACCAGTACCGCGTTCGATGGCCGGTACAATTGGTGAATATAATCGATAAACGTCTTGGGGGTAAATGAGGTAACGGTTTCTTTCGATCCGGTAATGTCATATCCGAGCGGATTATTTTTGTAGAGTAATGATTCAAACAATTCTGCTACCTTCCGGTACGGGGTATCCTCATACAGGTTTATTTCTTCAACAATTACTCCCTTTTCCCGTTCAATCTCCTCTTCAAGAAGAAGCGGATTGATTACCATATCAGATAATACATCAATCAATGTCTCAAAATGATCGGTCGTAGCTTTTATGTAGTAGCCGGTATGATCTTTGGCGGTAAATGCGTTAAAAACTCCTCCTAATCCTTCGATAACTGATGCGATCAGCAGTGAGTTAGGGTATTTCTTCGATCCTTTAAAGGCCATATGTTCAAAAAAATGTGCTACCCCGTTATTACTTGTGTTTTCGTAGCGGGAACCTGCTCCAACGAGAAGAAGAGTAGTTACTGTCGGAAATGCTTCTGTATCAACCAGAATAACCGGTAATCCATTTTTTAAGGTATGCGCTTGCGGATTCATCCTATCATTTTAGCCTAAAACGAAGAAAAATACAATTATCGACGATCGATATTCGGATATTAGAAAAGCAATAGTATCTTTGTTTTAATTATCGCCTTCTACTCGAAAATCGAAAGTCGATCATCGATAATCGACAATAGTTTCCATATTGATTTACCAACAACAAATTGATACAATGAAGGCTACTTTGAGAGTCAGTGTCTCGTATTTGGTGATTAGTTTATTTTCTAATCACTAATAACTAATCACCAATCACTAACATGGGCCTGTAGCTCAACCGGTAGAGCAGCAGCCTTTTAAGCTGTTGGTTGAGGGTTCGAGTCCCTCCGGGCTCACATTTTAGTCATTTTAGGCTATCTCAACGGGCTGAACCTATAATTACAGCTATGCATAAGTTACGAAACATATGGCACTCTCAAGAGGTTTCGTAACGTATGAAAACAGGAGTGCCGATGCAGATCTGTAATGATCGCGACTG
>CAZHGF010000012.1:0-16137 GCA_964531945.1 uncultured Gammaproteobacteria bacterium
ATAAAGGAGATAAAATTATCGTCAAGGTAGGTGATACAAAGTTTGAGTATGAGGTGTATGATATGTTTGTCGTCAAGCCAGACCAGGTATCGGTATTAGAGCAGAAATATGACGCTTCTTATATTACTCTCGTGACCTGTGTTCCTCCTGGTACTTACTGGAATAGATTAATAGTAAAGGCGAAACTGAGTAGATTATAGTCAGCTTGATTCTTTTGGTGGTATGCGCAGTACATTACCGGTGTGGATGACATTCGGTGATTGAAGGTTATTTGTGGTTGCAATCTTTGTCCATTGAAACCCGTCACCATACACTTCCTGGGCGATCTTCCATAAATAATCGCCCTGCTTAACGGTGTAGGTAGTCTCACCAGTTTGTCCTTTCTGAGTTGACGCCGCGGTCTTCGTTATCTCTCCTTGGGAATCGTTTTCCACAAGCGACTTCGGTATGGTAAGCTGTTGTCCAATCTCAATTATTTTCGGATTTTTAATACCATTTGTTTTTACCAGTTCCTCAAACCGAAATCCCGATCCCAAGTATTTCTCTGCTATAGACCACAGGTTATCGCCTTCCTGAACCACGTATACCGTCCCCTTGAAAGAGTCAGGTTTACTTTGATCTGGTTGTTCAGTGGCACTCGTGGGGGTCGGTTCTTTACTATCTGTTTGATTTTTCGACTGGCTTAAAAACTGTGCTCCAATAGATATGATAAGTACCAGTGAGATAACGCCAAGAAGAAAAGATTTGTAATTTCGCCTTATTTTTTCAACAAGCGCGTAAGTACCCGTGGATAGTTTATCACTTTTTTGACGTCGGCGGTTTTTCATGGAAAATCTAAAAAAAATAGTTTGAACAGATATCTAAAGCTGCATCATTGTAACAGAATAAAAAATAATTATCAACATTATTCTGATGCCTGCATTTTATCCCATAACTTTATCTTTATGGAGAAATGATAGTTGACATAGTACTCATGTTATGTATTATGAAAGTGTGGAGGAGTGTGCGTTTATAATAATTTTTAAGAGAAAGAGTAGTATGGTTGTTGCTTACTTGGTAAATATACTATTAGGGCAATGTAAAGCCATAAATCATAAATGAGTATAAATTTTTCTGCACTATAAAAAGAAAAAAAAGGGATCGCTGTTAACATTTTTCTGACTTTGGGGCTTTATGAAGCCTAAAACACCAGTTTTATCTCCAGCTACGAGTTTCTTCCAATTTTTTCCTCGTTGTATAGTTTTAGTCTTTGATTACCGACTAAACTCAATAAAGGCGTTCAGGGGTAAAGGTGTCGCGTGATAATTATTTTTTTAGATTACCCGGGTTATAGCGGAGTTTCTTAATCATCTCTATGATTGTATTGCCCTATATAATAATGTATAATTCGGGTCTTTCCTATGGGAAGAAAATATAGAAAATTACCAAGATCACAACGAGCAATGCATCTGGCGGCATCATACCTCTATAAGGTTATTCTTTCGATTATCCTATTTTTAATTCTTATCGGTGATTTAGTGCGTTTTCTTCTCGGTATCCCCCTGAGAGCAGTGTTTTCTCTTCTTCGATATGGGGTAAAAGGAACAGGAGCTTCATTTCGGAGCTTAATTTCACTGAGGGAGATTATACCTCATAATCTTGGGAAGATATCATTACCCGTCTCATTCTTTGCCAGGCACCCTGCTACAGTAATTCATACTTCTACTACCTTTATTGTTCGTATACGATACAACACGAACAATGTAATAAGAGCTTTACGGAATTTTTTCAAGCTTGATACTCTTAAGTTTACGTTTCTTAGAAAAAAACAGAGGACTGATCACGCGGCGGTAGTTCAACTTATCAAAAAAAAGAAGCATCATTTGCGACTTTACTTACCCACCCTTCCAAAGATATACCTCAGGAGACCAAGAATATATGTTCCTCCGCTCCGGTCAAAGATTACCTATTTTTTCTTTGGATTACTGGTTTCGCTGTGTTTGTTTATGATGTACCAGGGATATTTGTTTATCCAATCACTCCCGAATCCCAAAATGATCGGATACCTCAACTATCCGCTTTCAACTCATCTGTATGATAGGAACGGAAAACTGCTCTACGAGATATATCATGATCAGAATAGAACTCCTATCCGATTGGAGGAGCTCCCGGGATATGTAAGTCAGGCAGCG
Organism: uncultured Gammaproteobacteria bacterium; assembly: GCA_964531945.1. GTDB lineage: Bacteria > Patescibacteriota > Microgenomatia > UBA1406 > GWC2-37-13 > CAZHGF01. The sequence continues at coordinate 2,172 of CAZHGF010000012.1, forward strand.
ATTGCAATCGAAGATAAAGACTTTTACCGCCATAACGGAATTTCATTTTTCTCGGGAATAGTACGCGCGTTCAAAGAGAATGTACTCAAAGGTACCTTACAGGGAGGATCAACTATTACTCAACAGTTGGTGAAAACAGCACTTCTCACACCGGAAAAGACAATTCAGAGAAAAGTAAAAGAAATAATTCTTGCTGTTTGGACAGAGCAATTATTTACCAAAAAACAAATACTCCAGATGTATTTTAATCAGGTTGCGTATGGAGGATCCTCCTATGGTATCGAAGAAGCGGCAAAGACATACTTTGGGGTGCAGGCAAAAGATCTGACATTAGATCAAGCGGCGTTTCTTGCGGGACTGCCACAAGCGCCTTCCTATTATTCTCCTTACTCCAACCCGGATGAAGCACGGGAGAGGAGAAATCAAGTCTTAAAAAAAATGCAGTTACAGGGATATATTACTTTTGAGCAAATGATCGAAGAGCAGTCAAAATCATTAGGTGTTATCCCTTTAACAACATCCATCAAAGCGCCTCATTTTGTGTTTTATGTAAAAAGAAATTTAGAGGAAAAGTATGGTATCAAACAAGTTGAAGAAGGAGGGCTTCGGGTAGTAACGACTCTTGATCTCAATATTCAACGGGAAGCAGAAAAAATATTAAAAGAGGAGCTGGCAAAAGTACAGCATCTGAATGTAACCAACGGCGGGATACTGGTGACGAAGCCCTCGACCGGAGAGATACTCGCTATGGTTGGTTCGTCTGATTATTTTGCATCTCCATCAGGAGCGTTTAATGTCACAACAGCGCTTAGGCAACCGGGAAGCTCAATCAAGCCGGTACTGTATTCATTAGCTCTTGAACGAGGATATACCGCGGCAACCATTATCGATGATACCCCCATCACGTTTCGAGTCTCTGTCAGTGAAGTATATCGGCCGGTAAACTATGACGGCAAGTTCCATGGGAAGATCCCGTTCCGTTTTGCCCTCGCCAACTCATACAATATTCCCGCAGTGAAAGTCCTCAATACTATAGGTGTGGATTCTTTTGTCCAGCACGCAAAATTACTCGGTATTACGACATGGAGCGACTCATCACGTTATGGTCTATCGCTGACTTTAGGTGGAGGAGAAGTGACGATGATAGATATGGCAACCGCGTTTGGCGTTTTTGCGAATAAGGGATATAGAGTTAACACTTCTCCAGTTCGTGATATCGAAAATACCCACGGTGAAAAGTTATATGCCCCGGATGACGATAAGGTAAGGGTAGTAGATGAGGCAAACGCGTTTATCATTTCTGATATTCTATCTGACAACTTTTCCCGCGTCTGGGCTTTTGGTAACCGGTCAGCTCTGGAAATTCCGGGATATAAAGTTGCGGTTAAAACCGGAACTACGGATAACAAGAAAGATAACTGGACGATCGGATATACTCCTGATTTTGTCGTCGTTGTGTGGGTGGGAAATAATGACGGCTCTTTCATGCACCCTTACCTTGCTTCTGGTGTTACCGGCGCAGCTCCGATATGGAACAGAATGACAAACTACCTCCTGAAAAATTATTCGAAAGCAAACATCTGGTATACCAAGCCGGAATCGGTAACAGAGCAGACATGTTATTTCGGAAGAAAGGAGTACTTTATTAAAGGAACCGAGTCAAACTCTTTCTGTAGCAGAAAAATTCTTGAGAGCTCAAACCCATCAGCGAAACCGAACGCGTTTAATTAATATCAAAAATAAAAGGTTAAAAATCAAAATGACCCGCTTCGCCGACCCGCTACTTCGCAGCGCCTGCGTCGACTCTGTCGTGATGCGATCATGTCAAAATCTAAAAATATTCGATATTTAATTTGTATATTTGATCTTTGATATTTGATTTTTGATATTCGGTGGAAGAGTTACTTTCTTGGTATAGTACCAAAACCTGTAAGATGGTTGAGCGCTTTTGGAATCATAATTGACCCATCTTCCCGCTGATTGTTTTCAAGAAGCGCAATTAATATGCGAGGAGATGCAATTGCCGTATTGTTGAGCGTATAACAATACTCTGTAGATCCATCTCTTCGTCGGTACTTTATTTTCAGTCTTCGTGCTTGAAAATCACCCATTATTGAGTTTGATGCTGCTTCACCATAAGCATTGCGTGAAGGCATCCAGACTTCAGTATCATATTTTTTAATCTGCGGCTCTCCCATGTCGCCGGTACACATGAGAAGTATCCGATAGGGAAGCTCTAACTCCTGAAATATTCCCTCAGTATTTTGTTGAAGTTCTTCATGCAGCTTGAGAGATTCTTCCAAGTCGTTTTTTGCAATGATAACCTGTTCAACTTTCCAGAACTCATGGAGACGGTAGAGGCCTTTGGTATCTTTTCCGTAGGCGCCAGCTTCTTTTCGAAAGCAGGGGGAAAAAGCAACATACTTTTTAGGAAGTTCTTCCTCGGGCATAAACTCTCCTGAGTGGTATGATGTAACCGGAACTTCCGCGGTACCGGCCAGATACGTATCATCACCATTTGTTTTATAGACTTCCTGTTCTCCCCAGGGAAACTGTCCCGTTCCAAAGAGCGTGAATCCTTTTACGAGTGAAGGCGCGATGAGTGGCGTGTAACCCTTTTTTACCAGTTTTTGAAACACATAAAATAAAAGCGAGAAGTGAAGAGTTGCTCCTTCATTTTTCAGAAAGTATCCACGGAAACCAGATACTTTTGAACCGCGTTCAAGGTCTAAGAGATCTAAAGCGAGTCCCAGATCAATATGCGATTTTGGGGTAAAAGAAAATTGCCTAACGGCTCCCCATGTTTTTATTTCTTTATTACCTGCCGCATCTTTACCAATAGGTACCCCGTCAAGCGGCACATTGGGGATCTGCGCGACAAGTTTATCGAGTTCCTGTTCAGTCGCGGCAAGATCATCTTCAATAGTTTTTAACTCATCTTTGAGTTGTTTTCCTCTGGCTATAGCGGTTTCATCCGGCTTCTTTTTTGAAATGGTATTCCGTTCCTGCCGGAGCATTTGGATTTTTGTGATAATCTCTTTTCTCTTATCATCAAGCTGTAACACTCTGTCAATATCGATTTCTCTATTTTTATTTTTCGCCGCATCGATGACTTTTTGTGTATTATTTCGAATAAAATCAAGGCTTAGCATAGTGGTTCATGGTTCGTGAAAAAATAATGGTAGAAAAAGTAAGCAATCTTTCAGCGTACTGTTTTTTCCCCGTTTCATCTACTGGCAATTGGAAAGTATATAATGTACTCCAGGTAGTTTCAAACTCAGTTATCATCGAAAGGGAAATATTATCAGGCTTTAAATTCTCAGCATATATTTTTTCAGCATGGTCGAGAAATATTTTTGTTCCTTCAATATTTCCATTGGTCAGACAATGTACCGCGCGGCGCAGATCCGCAACGAAATTAAGGCAGTAAATTCGAGCTGACATAGTCGCTTAAGAATTGTTTGGTGATTTTGATAAATTTTTTTCTAATACTCTCGTCACAAATTTCAGTACTGTAGTTTTCTCTTACTCTTACATTGATCATTGCGTTCGTGTCAATAGCTTTTGACAGCAGATCTACTCCTCCTCCCCAGATATCTTTCTGGTGGGAGCCCATCCGCAACATCTTCTGTTCAGCATCATAATGGTACTCTCCGCCGATCGCAACGATTTCTTTTTCAATATCAATTGTCACTTTAATATAACTTTTATATTCTTCGGATGCTTTTTCGATGTCCTCTTGTGTTGCTTTTCCTTTCAAAAAAACGATCATCTTATTTCATTCTATACCACTTCGCAATCATTTTGCAATAATGGGGTATATTAAAAATAATTTCTGATTTTTGGTATCAAACGTTTGAGGGCTTGAAGACGGTGGTTGATATGATGATGTTCATCATCAGTTAACTCATCATAATATTTATTGTATTTACTCACGATAAAAAGTGCGCGAAAAGGGAAACCTGGCGTGAAGTTAGTCGTGACTTTTTCAGCAATTCGTCCCTCGATTACTCCTTTTTCAGAAAAAATATGATTCGTTTTTGGATTATAAAACGTAAGTACCACTTCCATTCGTGCTGTCCGTTTTTCAGGGGGAACATCCTTAAGGCGAGTCAGGGTATACTCAATTAATTCTTTATCAGCCGCGGGCCTACCAAGCCACATTTTTGAACGTACTCCTGGTTCGCCGTTTAAAACATCAATTACCATTCCTCCATCGTCAGCTATGACCGGCATTTTCGCGCGATGAGCATAGTACTTTGCTTTCAGAAGCGAATTTTCTGCAAACGTTTTGCCGGTTTCCTTTGGTTCATCAATAATATGCGTATCTTTAAGCGAGAGAAGTTGAATGTTTATTAATTTCCGCAAGCCCTTCGTCAGCTCCTTTATTTTTGCAGGATTATGGGTGGCGAGGAGGAGATTCATGAGTTTATTTTACTCCATTATGATGGATTCCCGAACTAATTACTGCATTAGGACTTTCAGTCCATAGCGGTGGTGATTCTGACATTTGTAACGCGGTTAGATCTGATGCTCTTGCAAAAATTAGATTTGTCGCAAGGCCTTGTAAAGCGTAATAAATAGCACTTGGTACGCCGGGTGCTTGTGGGTTCAATTCTACATATTCGTCTGCTCCCTCTACAAATAGCGGATCACCGAGCATATCTGTTTTATCACCGTTAAATTTTGTCCGCGATGCTGCTTCGCCGCTATAGTTTTTTGCATAGCGTCCGGATGGAGACATGCATACCCACCTTCCTGGGGGCTGTGTAATACCAGTTCCAATTGATTGTGATTTTATAACAAATCTTCCCCCTACACCAAACACGACCGCCGCGTCTGTACCTACTCCGCCGTCTTCTCCGACAGGAATTGGTAATCCTGACGCTGCAATTTCATAAAGCGTTTGAAGATTGGCGGGTGTTACCGATGCTTATGTTGGTGTTTTACAAATCCCGCCTTCTCCAATACCGGTATTCACCGAATTCGCACCTTTTTTTGCAAGACGGTGTGCTTGATCCACTCCAGTCACCTGTCCGGCAATAATAATGACATCATCGCCATACATATTTCGTAGTTCTTCAACGCTTTCTTCTAAACGAGGGAGAGAGCGAGGGTCATATAAACGAAAAGTTCTCGCGCCTTCAGCGTATGCCATTTCGGCACGACTCCGCAAATCTCCGTTACTTGTTTTAAGAGTGACTCCAACTCTCCCCATTGCATTTTTCATAATAACGTCTCTGTAGGGATGATTATGGAGTACCGGATGATCTAAAATTCTCAGCTGCGCTTCCCGTAGCATCAGAACCTGATTTTTTGGATCAGTGTAGATGCTGTCTACTGGCACAAATCCGATTCCGCCGGCGATAGCCAAATCCGCAAGTGAGTCAGCACTGATCATATCCGGCATTGATCCGAGCCAATAAGGGATGGTTACCATATTGTTCGTACCCCAGGCAAATAATCCTTGAGCAAGAACTGCTCGCGCGCTGTCTTCAAAACGGTCATCTTGAGCAACAGGTCGCGGTCTAAATCCCAGATCACCGAAAGTCAGGCTGTGGTTATTTCTTGATGCTCGATCAAGAACAGGCACTACTTTTCTTTCAACAGGTTTATATCCATCCTTTTCCAAAGAGATCATTGCCTCAATCCGGGCAGGATGGATAAGCGTCCACAGGTGAACATGTGCTCTTACCAGAGCATCCAGATAATCATCTTCTGGCATGAGAAAGTGACCTTTGAGGGCGTCATACGGTGTTTCTATGGGATAAACACCAATTGCTCGTAATTCTTCAATTGGTCTCTTGCTGTGATCTTCTTCTTTTTTTCTTACTCGCTCTCTATAATCCTCTCGTAGTCCGTTGAGTACATCCCCCCGAATAGGGGTAGTTAAATGTTGTTTAAACGCATCAAGGTCATTGGAAGAACGAAAATGTTCCGGTCTAAATCGTGGTTCTAACATAGGTTATTCCCACTCCATTGTCGCGGGGGGTTTGTTGGTGATATCGAAAACAACTCGATTCACTTCGCGTACCTCTCCCACAATGCGGGTACTTATTCTATCAAGAAGATCATACGGAAGTCGAGCCCAATGTGCACTCATAGCATCCTGCGCTTCTATGGCTCTAATCGCGATTGTTTCTCCATACACCCGCTCATCTCCTCGTACTCCGGTAGATTTGATTCCAGTGAGTACTGTGAATGATTGCCAAAGTTTTTTCGAGAGATGCGCTTTTTCTATTTCCTCTTTTACAATCTGATCTGCTGCCCGCAAAATTTTCAATTTCCTTTCCGTCACTTCACCGATGATGCGAATTGCAAGTCCCGGACCAGGGAATGGCTGCCGGTGGACAATCTCATCAGGAAGTTTTAACAGCTTCCCGATTATCCGTACTTCATCTTTGTAGAGTGTTCGTAGTGGTTCGATCAGACAAAGCTTCATATTTTTGGGCAAACCGCCGACATTGTGATGACTTTTGATTTTTGACGCATGTTTTGAGCCGGCACTTTCTATGACATCAGGATAAATGGTTCCCTGAACCAGGTACTCAGCTCTCAGTTTTTTTGCCTCCTTTTCAAAAATTTCAATAAATGCTCTGCCGATTATTATTCGCTTTCTTTCTGGATCAATGACTCCTTTTAATTTCCTGAGAAAAATGCTTTTTGCATTTATGATCTTGACATTCATGTGAAAGTGTTCTTTAAATACTTCGCGGAGGATTTTAGTTTCGTTCTGCCGCATCAGTCCGGAATCAATATAAATTGAGGTAAGTCGGTTCCCAATTGCTTTATGAACAAGAAGGGATCCAATTGAAGAATCAACACCACCTGACAAGGCACAGATTGCTTTTCCCTGCTTTATTGAGTCTTTGATATCCCTCACCAGATTGCCGACAAACTCGTCATCAATTTTCTGCTCTTTGACCGTCAGTTTACAAATTGCAGCAAAATTTTTCAGGATCTGTTCTCCGAACTGAGTATGAATGACTTCGGGATGAAACTGCACACAGTAAATTTTTCTCAAAGGATCTGACATCGAAGCGCAGTGGACGGTATCGGTTTTGGCATTGATAGCAAATCCGGGGGGAGTGGTAATGACTTCGTCACCATGAGACATCCAGACATTGAAGATATCAGATGTCTGATGTAGGATGTCAGAGGGTTTCGTGACTGAAATGGTTGCGGGGCCGTATTCTTTCTTTTTGCCTGGCTGGACTTTTCCTCCGAGGAGGTGGGCGGTAAGCTGCTGTCCATAGCAAATTCCTAAAATAGGCAATCCAAGGTCGAATAATTTCTTATCGACCATAGGCGCGCCTTTTCCATAGACACTTTTTGGTCCTCCTGAGAGAATGACCCCTTTTAGGTTCAGAGAGGGAAGTTTTTTGAAAAATTGCTCCGGTTCGAGGATGATACTTTCGATTCCCAGTTCGCGAAGTCGGCGTGAGATAAGATGGGTAGTTTGCGATCCGAAGTCAAGGATGACGATCATGAATATTTTCAAAACTTAATTTACTATTGCTCAATAGTTCTATGGTTATATGGCTTTTATAACAATATGACCATTTAACAACTTAGCCATTGCTGCTTCTTCGCGTTATTTAATAAAGCTTGCTTTCCGGGAAAAACTGATCAGTTCTCGCACCTCATTTGGTGTCAATATCTTTCTCCTCATCAAATTCCTAAGTTCCTTTTTCACATCGGTCTCCAGAAACTCCGGTCCGTCGGAATTAATAGTAAATAATACATTATTTTTTTGAAATGTTTTGATTATTTGTTTCATCTCATCCCAGTTTTTTGCCGCTTTCGTACGGATATTTGAAGTCGGACAAAGCTCCATAATGATTTTTTCTTTTGCCAGATACTTCAGAAGTTTCGGGTCGTCGACCGCTCGAATTCCATGGCCAATTCGTACCGGTTTGAGTTTGGTGACGACTTCCCATATCTCTGTTGCGGGTGTGACTTCACCGGTGTGGATTGTGATGTGGATGCCTGCGTTTCGCGCTTTTTCTACTGCGTTTACGAGAGAGTCTATCGTAAATCCATTATGGATCGGTCCCGCAAGATCAAGTCCGATGACACCATCATTCTTAAACTTGATTGCCTTTTCAGCGATAATTTCATTCTTCTGTTGATCAAAACGCCGGTCCATCATGAGAATAACTCCCGCTTTGATCGGATACTCAAGCATTGCTTTTTTTATTCCAACGAGTGCGCTGAAGATGATTTTATCCAGATCCTGTTCACCACCATTGTTTCTGAGCATGGGATTAAAGCGAATCTCAATAGTACGGATATCAGCCATGCGGTACGCGCGGCTTACGGCGTTATGAGTCGCGCGTTCAAGCGCAAAGGTTGAAGACTGAATTTTTTCAGTAAGATCAAAAAAGTGAAGGTAATTATCGTAGGTAGTTTTTTTGCGGATGGTGACTGAGTTAATAAACTTCCAGTAGTCTTTTTCAGGAAGCCGTATCCCTTGATCGTGGGCAAGTTCCCACAAGAAATGAGGCGTAGAAGTTGAACCAAGGTGAATATGGAGGTCGGTGAGGTTGGTAAGAAGTTTATGATCGTCCATATATAATTATACACTGATTGGCCAGAGTTTTCAATCCCATATTTTACAGCCCTGAGCATGAAAACAGATTGTTTTGACGGGCCGAAACTAACCGCGTAGGTTAATATTGGAGCGTTCTGATAGTCTGAAACCCACCGTATTTACAAGCCAAGATCATGCGCACGGTTTTGCATCGCAGTGAGAATGATGAATATGAATTCTGGGAGTGGGATACTTAATTTTTCTTCGCAGAGTTGTATCTGCTCACGATGTACTCCGGCGGCGAATTTTTTTTGAGGAAAGCGTTTTAATACATTGTCTATCGTTACCGATGCAAGTTTTTTATCGGGAAGGATGAGGGCTACTGCGACAATGAGGCCGGTGAGTTCATCGCAGATATAGAGCGACCATTCCATCGGTGATTGTGGCGGGAGTTCTTTATTGTGGTTGAAGTTATGTGCGAGAATCGCCCGAAACACTTCTTCATCAGTTTCACCCGCCTGTTTTAACCACTCAACTGTTTTTCTGGTATGGAGATCGTAGTCTCCCCGCGTTTCCTCCCAGTCAGCATCATGCATGAGTCCCACGAGCGCCCATTTGTCTTCTTCAGTTTGATTGTGATCTTTATATAAATATTGATAGAGTCCACGCATCGCAGCTTCAACTGCCAGGCAGTGTTTCGTGAGGTTCTTATTCTTGATATGCTCGTCAAGAATGGCAAGGGCTTTTTCTCGAGTGATCATAGGTATCGTTTAGCGATTAAAATTACTTCCCGCTGATTATTCCTGCGGTTTCAATGGTTCCGCCGCAGTATTTCATGATAATATCGATTGTTTCCTGAAGCGTTTTTTCAACCTGTTCTCTTGTAATGCTAAATACGCCATCGATGTTGATAAAAAGATTTTTAGTTGACTCTGACACTGCGGTTCGTTGCGCGTCGCGATAGTTGAAGTCAATGTTAAATCCTCCTTTCTGATCAAAGTAGGTTACCTCTCCCGCTTTATATTTTGTTGTCTCTTTGTCACCCAGTAGCAGTATTTCTTCTCCCTCATTCGCAAACCTCAATACGGTCGGGAAAGAGATTTTATCTAGCTCAAACGCGCCAGACGACACATGGTTTTTCATGACGATAAGATTATACGCATCAACACACGTATTAATACGATATAATCCTTTCTTTAAAGCAATCCTTCTTAAGAGTGCCTCTGGTGATGGACGTTTTGAGTGCCAGTCTATACCCATCTGCTTATAAAGTTTTCGGTAACTCTGTATTTCAGGATATGATGAAATCATATCTGTAGTAAGCGTAGTCTGGGATGCTAAAAAGGAATTGATTTCCCTCTCTAAATCGGGATCAGTCTTCTTGATAGTTACGCCCCTGATAAGCGCGATGCCTACATGAATTGATGGATATTTTTCCGCGAGTTTTGAATCAATTGAGAAAATACTGGTATCAGCAAAATCAGGGAATATACTGCGAGAAGATGTTTTTTTTGAAAGAGAGGTTATTCCCGCAATCTGCTGTATTCGAGCAACGACCGCATCAATCCCGAACTCTAAAATAATATCACTTGCTTTTGGTCCATATTCCTTACCTGTCAGGATTTTGTAAAACGCTTGAAATACTTCTTTTGATTTAAAGCTGTTCTTTTTTAACGTATCAAAAACAGTCTGCTGAATTTCTTCACGATCTTCTGATTTATTCTTTTTCAGATTTCCAGCTAATAATTGAAGAAATTTTGTTTGATTCTCTGATAATTCCAGGTCCTCGGGGATTTCATCAATGAGTTCAACTTTATCTTCTTTAGACGCATAGTTGTCCAAATAAACCTGAGCATAAATTTCCCGTTCTTCTAATATAGCTTTTTCTTCATCAGTGAGAGGGGAACCTTTTTGTTTTTCGAAAAACTCCAGTAGATCAGCTTTGGTTTTAATGACATTGACAATTGTCCGGAATCGAGGCAGAAACAGTCTCTCTTGTGGTAGTGACTTCACTTCAGAAAGCTCGATAATTCGCGCGAAATCAGAGAGTACTTCACCCGGCTTTCCTTCAGGAATATTTCCCTCTAATTTATCAAAGTATGCTTCCATGCACCGGTCATAATCATCAAAAAGATTTAAGATAGTATCTCCGTACGGATTAAAATCAAGCGCGGTGCCGATTGGGGTTCTGACAATCAGGAAACGGAATACATTTTGCGGCAGTATTTTTGATACCGCCTCGGCGGTTGCGCCCACTCCTTTTGATGTTGACATCTTTCTTCCTCCGATAGTAAACCATTCATAGGGAAGCGGGTAGGGAACGGGATATTGGAATACTTTCTTGCAAAACTCAGTTGCTCTATCATGCGAACCACCGGCAGACATATGATCTTTACCCGCGCCTTCAACCGTGATGCCGAGTACCTTCCATTTTGCCGGCCAGTCAAGCTGCCACGGGAGTTTTCCTCGTCCGTCAAACGGTGAAACTTTTCCTTCATGACCGCATCCTTTTGCCCATGCGACCATCTGAGGAACACAGCGATAATAGACATGCGTTCCATCCCATTTATAGACCTGAGTAGTGCCTACCTTTTGGCAGTTTTCACAAACAACGTTAAAGGGATACCAGTCTTTTGGTTTTTCAGCTTTGGCGACAACTTTGTAAATTTCCCGGATGATGTCTGCTGAGTCCAGTACCTCTCTGATAACCCCATTCATTTTCCCGCTGTTATAAAGGTCTGATGTCCAAATGATCTTAGGATGACAATTAATTGATTCAAAGACTTTTATGAAATCTTTCGCATAATGCTCGGCAAATGATGCGTATCCTTTTTCAGGTGAAGGAATTTTATAAAGCTGCATTCCGGCATATGGTTCCCATTTTTCATACTCAAGATATGCGGGAATTGCGTCCATGGGATCATGATCGTCGAAAATATAGGTAAACTTGGCATTCACTCCATTTTCAACAAGTACTTTATATACCAGATCATGAATTACTACACCGCGAAGGGCTCCCACATGGATTTTGCCGGAGGGAGTTTTCATATCATCTACCCACTCAAGGGGAAGATCGCGCTCTTTAATTTTTTTTACTTCACGGTCGACCCAGATCACGTTAGTAATGCGTTATGAGTTCTGTGTTATGAGATGCAAACCCAGAACGAAAATGATAAAAATGAAATTATTTTCTATTTATATCATATTTACAGCATAATAATGTTGATTATTCACGAATTTAGTAGTGAAGAGTTGATAGCGGGCAAGGTTATGTTTTTCTACTCATAACTCATCACCCATAACGTATTACTTTATACTCAAGATTTTATATGTAGTTTTTCCGGCAGGTATGATTACCTCGACCGTTTCTCCGACTGTTTTTCCAAGCAGAGCTTTTCCGATCGGTGATGTATGAGATAGTTTTTTATTCATTGGATCAGCTTCAAACTCTCCAACGATTGAGTATTCTTCCTGTTGCCCATTGTGCTCTACAACTACCGTATCCCCGATCTCGATCCCGTCGTGTTGGGCATGATTCTCGGTTACTTCTACATCTTTTAAGATTGATTCCAGTTCCTGAATCCGTTCTTCAACGAGCGCAAGATCTTCTTTTGCTGCGGTATACTCGCTGTTTTCCGAGAGATCACCCATTGCCCGTGCTTTCTGTAGACGCTCGACTGCAGCTGGACGTTTCTTGTCTCTCAGTTCCTGAAGCTCATTCTGAAGCTTCTCAAAACCTTCCTTTGTTAATTGAATTTTTTTCATATATAAAAAATCTCCTTCGCGTAAAAACTTGAGAGAGAAGGAGATGGATGGTACAATATCCGTAAGTATCTTACAGGATAGAAAATTGAATGTCAACCGCCGTAAAGGTTAATGAGTTACTCGGTTAGTTCACGATACAAAAATGGTTACATGGCTCGATGGCTCAATGGTTAAAGTATTAATAAAACCATTAAGCCATGTAACCATAGAACCATGAACGATGAACAAACTAACGAACTAACGTTTTTGAGCTCTCGTCGTCTAGTGGTCTAGGACAATAGGTTCTCATCCTATAAATCACGGGTTCGAATCCCGTCGAGAGCACCTCGGCAAGCTCGGTGCAAGCACCAAAGAAATTAAGAATTAAGACTTCAGAATTAAGAATGGGAAATACACTGATATTCATTGGAATATTGATAATGCTTACGGGAGTGGTATTTAATATACTTCAAAAATTCGGTATTCCGCGATTGCCAGGTGATATTTTTATTCAGAAAGATGGATTTACCTTTTATTTTCCCATAGTGACTTCAATTATTGTAAGTATTCTCCTGACAATTATTTTGAATATGTTGAGGAAGTAGAATCTATCATGAAACCTGAAACATGAATCATGAAATATGTAGCATGAAACATGAAGCATGTAACATAAAACACATTATATTGTTCTCTATGTTTCATGATTCATGTTTCAGGTTTCATGTTCTCTGAACGCTTAGCGCTTGACGAGAATCGTTTTTATGTGGCATTCGCGGTATCGAAGAGTTTGTCGTGATACTCCCAGAACTTGCCCTGGTCTCCCGCGCAAAGCGATGCTTCTGCGGCTTTTTGCGCCTTTGGATGAATGTTGTTTAAAGGAAATTGCTTATAGTAGAACTTCACATCATTTAAATACGCCTGGAGTACCTGTTTTACCGTCGGGTATGCTCGTATGCAGTAAGGGCACTCAAAATCTGAAAACTCTACGAGTGTTACTTTCGCTCCCATGTTTCCTTTTGGGGTAAGAGAACTGATGTCAACGGTTTTTGGAACCGGGTTAAATGAATTTTTGCCGGTTTCATCACAGTATTTTTGCAGTTCTGTTGAGTAGTCTGCACAGCTGGAAGTGGCGGTACCCGCAAGCTCTTTATCGATAATTTCTTTAAAAAACTCAAACGGGAATGCGCCACCCAGCAAGCGTCCATTTACCAGAAATCCGGGAGTACCCTGTACTCCCAATTCACCGCCAAGTTTCAGATCAGCATCAACAAGGGTTTTTTTCTCACCTTTATCAAGACATGAGTTGAACTTGTTGGTATCAAGTTTCAAATCTTTGGCATATTTTTTTACGTTCTCAACGGTCAGATGGACAGCGCCGGCGTTTTGAGCGGGTGCTCCCTGCTTATTCAACTCCTCTAAATTTTTTACTTTATAAAACAAATATCCTGCAAAGAAGGAAACAACAATCAAAAGTAAAATCAAAAAATTTGAAGGTCCGCGGGAATAAGTGGGAACATATGTTTGAGGAGAAATTTCTTCGACTTCATCTATCTCTTCCTCGCTTCTTTTTGAAGGAGTTTTTTTCTTTGGCATAGCTAAAACTATAAAGCATGAATGTTACTTTGTCAACATTTTGTATGAGTTCCATACATATGGCACTCCTTGGGAAAAAGTAATAATAGGTTATTC
>CAZHGF010000013.1:0-4598 GCA_964531945.1 uncultured Gammaproteobacteria bacterium
TTACTTCATCCCCCCATAGTTATATTGCGGTTGTGTTCGTGAAGGGTGTATAAAAATACTGTTATAATAATCTCCCTATGGCTGAAAGTCCGAATCTCAGTATACAGAATCAGGAAACACCGGCAATGAGATGGATGAGGGATAAAGCACGTGCTCTTGGCCAACAAGCATATCGTTTAGTAAATCAAATGCGACAGCTTGATCCAAACATGTTTTCTCCTGATGAGCCATTTTATTTTCATAGAGAAGCTGACCGGATAGGACTCGTTCTTGATGGTCGTTTTAACGGGATGGGAACAGGAGACATAGCGTTCTGGCATTTCTACCGGCCGAATCAGCGTATCACCGATCAACTTGGTGTTTTTACGATGAATCAACTTTCAGTTGGTCTTCTTACTGACAACCGTCTTGCGCAAACGTGCCGTGAATATACAGAGAATGGCAAGACACACCCGTACGACCTTGAACCGATTGAAACAAATTACTTTATCGATACCCGAGGAAATTATGCGAAAATATCGGGAGTTCCGCTTTGGATACCGGATGATCGTGAAGAGATACGTCTTTGCGCACTCCCCTACGCAGTAATGTCTTTATATAAAACACCGATGACGCCGCGTGATCTGGTACTCGCTCAGAACGCATTGGAAGCTCTCTCCACACAATCGCAGCAGCGCCTGTTACTCTATGGCATAAAGTAATTACCTCTGTTTTTCCTCTCTATCTTGATATACTATCATTCTAATAACACCATGGAAATTCCCGTGTTGCGGAGCTTCATTCCTATTACCCCGTCTCTCCTTACCAGGGCTCAAAATGGTGACCCTGCCGCATTTCGTGAACTTGATGACAGGATGCGGGGAAAAATTGCGAGTTTTGTCCGCAGGCGCGTTCCTCCTGATGCTGTCGATGATGTGACACAGGAGTGTATCGTTGCAGTCTGGAGACAATTACCTCATTTTAATTCTGCCTTGGGAGAGGGAGACTCTGATCGAAATGTTAATAACTGGATGTACACAATCGCACGTAATAGGGCGAGTGGAGCGCTCCGCGCTCTTTATCGTGACCCAAAAACTCAATCGTTTGATGCGTCTGTCCATAGTAACCCAGGACGCAGACGAACGGTAAAACAACCGAGCAGTCAAGGTCAGGAAGTTGATGCTCACCGAGTTCCACTCGTCCAAATCGCAACTACTGATCAGTATAGAACAATCGTTGGAGGAAGTCGATATCAGTGGGCTCTTCAACGAGATGAAGGTAGGATTACCATTAGTCCTGAAGATTTCAAAACGATAGTCGGAACGCTTCGTATGTCGAAACGGCGTTACTTCCCTCCCACACCAGATCATAAACCGCTCGCCCATTTTGCCAAAAATCATACCCATTATTCTCAGCTACGCACTGCAGTAAAAGAAGGAGCGCTTCCGGCAGTCCCTCAAGGAAGGTATTGGTTTGTTACCCCGACAGACTATGATCGGTACTGTGAAGAGCGGGAGTTATTAGAAAAAAGTGCTCTCCCTCATTCTGGAACCGTATTTCAGTATGAAGAGAAAGAACAGTAAAGCAATAAAGTAAAAATACAATAAGGCAATAAACATATACATAATTGTTGTATTTTATTGCTTTACTGCTTTAACGCCTCATCGCTTTACGGATTGATTACTTACCGTCTTTCGGATCGGGTACCTGATCAAACTCGCTTTTAATTCTTCCTGATGTACTGGCACCAAAACTCACGAGCGCCCGATCCCCGTCATGAATTTCTGTGTTTAAAAAATCATCCGCCTCCTCACCATTCAGATAGAATGACAAGGTTTCTCTCTCACCCGTGCAGAAAGTTTCTTTGGTTCCGGTTACAAGACAGTCGTTCGTCAGCACCATGGGAAGGGTCTTGAAAAAATCATTCCAGGTAGCCCCTCGTTTTTTTACGTGAACAATATTGGGGTTTTCAGCAGTGATAAACACCTCTTTAGATCGATCATGATACATGGCCGCAGTAAAAATCCGAAAAGTCCCATGGGTAAATATCGCGAATCCGGCTCGGTAATCAACCATTTGTGCAACCGTTGATGCACCGTTTGGTGAAATACCCGGGGTACGCGTAGCGACCGTTCCGTTGTAGGAGATACCGGAAAGGATGGCGATAAAAACGAATATGACGATTCCGTAGATTATGGTTTTATTCATATTTTCATGCTCTAGCCCTCCTGCTTCTGCTTTCAGAAAGCAGAGCCTTCTGGCGAAGAAGAGTAAAAAATGATTTCATCGTTATGCTTTTCTATTGTATAACTATTTTCAGAGAAATTTTTCATAAATCCTTCCATATCGTTTGCTTTCCCCACCACCCATCGTATGCGTCCCACTTGTATTTCCTCAACTAACTGGCGCCTGCTGATAAATAGTTTCGATATCCCTCCGGTGTAAAAATCAGGAGCGGATAACACTTTCCGGTCGCTGTAGTAAATGAGCGTCGGATACGAACTGTCAAGCCGGGCGATAAGATCAGAAGGCTGTGTTCTTTCTTTGAGGATCTGCGCTGATCGAGCTTCCACAATCGTCGACTGACTCTGGATCAGAGGAATAATATTTGTGATAAATGTCCGGTATGATAGGACAATACAAATCATACTGAGTATGATACTCATTGCAATATAAGCTCTCCATTCTCTTTTGAGTGCGGTAAGAACAACATAAACGGCGTATCCTGAGGCCAACGACCAGAATGGAAACATCGGCACCAGATACCAGTTATTTTTTCGCTCGAAAAAGAGAAGTTGGGTAAAAAGCAGGAGCGAAAACAGCAGAATAAGAAAGTTCCGTTTCGCTTTAACCGTCGCGCAGAGTAACCCGAGACCCAGAAGTACCACCCAGAAAAACCTCCTCTGTAACGCGTAATACGCAAAGTTTATGTAATCCATACTCAGGTTACTCACACTATACTTCCCTGCTCCCTGATCGGCGTTATAAAGATATGCTTCAAGGAAAGGAAAACCAGTTTTCATGTATCCGAGAACTAACCACCCTGCGGGTAAAGCAATAAAACACATTGCTAATTTTCCGTATTCCCGAATACTTTTGTGAAGATGATGACGATTAAATAGGGCTTCATAGCCAACAGTAATAAGAAGCGGGATAATAACAAGACTCAGCTTCGTCAGATAAACAAAACCCAGCAATAAACCAATAAGCGGATACCGGTATTTATGAGTGCTCTGGAGGAGAATAAAAATGAGCAGGATAAAAAGTGTTGGTAACACATCGAGATTCCCGGTACGAGAGCGCCAGATAAAAATGTTATTCAATGCAAGCGTTGAGAAGCTGAAAAGCGCGGGTACAAAACCAAACTGCCGATAAGCATAATAGGTAGTAATCGTCACAATCAGAAGACCGGCAAGCGCTGACGGGAAACGGATGACAAACTCATTAAGGCCGGTGAATGCAGAAACGGAAACGCTCATCCACATCTGAAGCGGTGGCTTTTCAAGAAAATAGGCTTGATTAAACGAAGGGATGATAAACTCTTTCGTTCTTATCATCTGTTTGATCGCCTCACCATAAAATGCTTCGTCCCAGTTCTCCAGTGGCGCTTTCCCCAAATCGTAAAATACCAGTAGTCCAAAAAACGTAAAGAGTGCGGCAAAAATAATCTGAGCCGATTTACTTCGGAGAAAGGTAATCATAGTACTGTTATAGAGTACTATTATAAAAGATAATCAATTGCTCAATGGATAGATTGTTCCATTGCTACATTGTTAAATGGTTTAAAAGCCATATAACCATGTGACCATTCTGTTACCGTGAACGGTGCCTGCCACGCGAAGCCACGTCTGACGCGACGAAGTAGGGAACCGTGAGCTGTAATTACACTGACGCGGTGCAAATGACATTCTTAAAACAATCCGTTCATTACTTTTACCCTTAACGCTTTTCGCTGAACGCTCAATCGTTTTACTGCGTTGCCGGACTTGGACTCACCTGTTCAAGAGGTGGTAAGAGTACCGTATCTATTTTATGCAGTAAACCATTATTTGACTCAATATTCGATTCTTCAACGACTGCCATACCATTCAGGCGTACGGTATTACCACTTCTACTCACGCGCAATGGCTCACCAAAGAGTGTTTGTAGCGTTTGACCGTCTTGTAAATCATTAAGGGTAACGCGCCCGGGGACAATATGGTAGGTAACCACCATCCCTGCTTCTCTTCTACTTTCCGGTTGCATTAATGCGACTACCCCCTCACTGGGAAGCCTATTGAATGCACTATTTGTTGGTGCAAAAACGGTAAAGGGACCCGGCCCTTGCAATGTCGTGTTGATACCCGCATTTTCAACGAGTTGGGAAAAGGT
The DNA here is from genome assembly GCA_964531945.1 of uncultured Gammaproteobacteria bacterium. Classification (GTDB taxonomy): domain Bacteria; phylum Patescibacteriota; class Microgenomatia; order UBA1406; family GWC2-37-13; genus CAZHGF01. Next base: position 4,351 of record CAZHGF010000013.1, read on the forward strand.
CGAAAGATCATTGGTTCTTTTGATTCGTTCAAGAAGCGATAACTCCTCTGCTGAACCGCCAATTCCCGGCTGTGGACCGGTTCGTGGGGTAGGTGAAACCTGCCGCCCTTGATCCCGCTGACCCAAAAACTGCTGGGCGTTATCACGATTGATACCAAGCAAGTATCCGGCAAAAACACCGATTACAAGAGCAAGAAGGGGAATACCCCACTTGTTTTTATTATTATTCCTCATGTTTTCTCACCCCC
>CAZHGF010000013.1:4608-11230 GCA_964531945.1 uncultured Gammaproteobacteria bacterium
TACAATAATTTATACGGTCAAAATGACCCATAACGCGTGAATTATCCCGGGAACATATCCAAGAAGAGTCAGAATTACATTAATCCAGAAATGCTTCGTAAGCCCCACCTCTGTAAATACCGCAACCGGTGGCAGCAAAACAGCCAGAAGTATACGTATGAGATCCATATGAAGTCATGCTACCCTGAGAAAATGAAAGTTCAGTCGGAGAAGGGTAAGAAATACATAATAGCGACAAGCGCTTAGCATCATGCGCTCAGCGTGTGTAATTTTTTTTCAGGATTAATGTTACATGTGTGATGGTTGAACGCTTAAACGCTTAACGCTTGACGCTGAGATGTCTGCCGTTCAGCGTCGGTCAAAATACTGCCTTCTCACACTATGCAGGATCGTCAATACGTGATTGTCAGTCACCTGCTTGAAATTTTGGTAATACATACTGATTGCCCCCAGGGAATCAACCGATGCCATGCAGGTAAGCGCATCAACTTGAGTATTGAGCACTTTTGCTGTGGTCAAATCACATACCGGTACGGCAAAAACCAGTTTATACGGATGATGAACCATGATAGACCGGATCGCAGCCTGTGCCGTCACACCGGTCGCAAGACCATCGTCAACCAGAATCACTATTTTCTTCTCTATATCAGGAAACGGTCTTCCTTCCCGATAAAGATTGACTCTCCGCTCCAATTCTTTTTTTTCTGGAGCAATAATGCTTTCTATCTCCCGTTGAGACAGATTTAACCATTCAACTATTTTCTCATCTATTACAATGACATCCCCTTCCGCAATTGCGCCAATGCCCAGCTCAGGATTATGGGGTGCGCCGAGTTTTCGCGCGACTATTACCTCCATCGGAAGCTGGAGTTTTTTGACTATTTCATACCCGACGACTACCCCACCACGGGGAAGCGCAACAATAATCGCGTCGCTATCGTGATACTTAATGAGTTTATTGGCAAGCAGATTCCCTGCTTCTTCCCGATCCCGAAATGCAGCGTGAAAATTTTGAGATATTTGCATATTTATAATCGCAAAGCGCTTAAGCGCCGAGCGCTCTGCGAATGAAGTTCAGTATAGTCCCTCTCTTCTAAGGATTGCAAAAGAAAAGAGTAAGAAACGCGTTAATGATAACCCATGTCTAACCGCGTAGGTTAGATCAGATTATAGATACATCAAAAATCCTGCCTCAGGTTATGAAAATTCTACTGTCAGGTATACTCTCTACCGTGATGTCCCGGTCTTAAGAGGGAAAGAACGGTAAAAGGTGCTAAATGCAGTTTTTAGGAAATTCCTCTGAGCTATTTCTTACCGAATCTTTATATGCGGCCAGTATACTGCTGATATGAAACTCCGCGGACCATTAGTCCACAGTTTCCCAAATATTAATAGTTGAAATACACTGTCGCGAAAAACCATTCTTTGACAACTCGTATGGGCTTTGACTTTACTTCATCCCCCCATAGTTATATTGCGGTTGTGTTCGTGAAGGCTGTATAAAAATCACCGACATCCTATATTGCTATAGGATTATTTCATGATATAATTCTCTATGGCTATTGATAATCCAGCATTTCATAAATTCCCGCCTCCCCCTCATAATCTTCCCTCTCTTATTCCAAGAGTGAAAGGAAGCGGTGATAACGTTTTCCGTCCGGTACATGATTTTCTCTTCCCGCGAATCGTAGGTCACGTTGAAGGATTAGGCTTACCGGACGACGCACAGGATGTCGCACAGGAGACTCTTGTTAGAATTTGGCAGGAAGGGCTTGCAAAATTTGATCCTTATAATGGATTAGGAGCAGTTGCGACTGGTTTATGCGGCTGGACATTCCGTAACGCTGAATGGATAGCGTTTGCACATTTAAGATCGGCAAATAACCCACGCGTCTTGCCTCCAACTACCGGAGAACTTACCCATACTTTAAATACCTCTGGAAGGTCTCTTCCTGAAGAACAAATACAGGTTATTGAAACAATAAAAAGTCATTTCGCGCAAGTTTTAAATAAACGTCAGATGCGAATAGTTGACGAACTTTTTACTGGAAAAAGCTATGATACTATTGCTGAAGAACTGGGGGTAAATAAACATAAGGTAGAAAAAGAAATATCCGAGGCGAGAAAAAAAGTTGAGCACACATTTCTCTTCCCTCATGGCTATAAGCGAGTTGCGAGTTATGACGATAAATTGTTTTCTAACGCGGTCTCTCGGGGAAGTGTAAAAGGAGTCCTCTGTCTTGGAATATGGTATGTCGATGACGACGAAGCAAGACGATACTATGCTCACAATAGAAGAGCGTTAGCGAAACGCGTATCGCAACAGAATCTGATACCACTCGGCAGTGCGGTATCATACGCTGAATATCGCAAACTGCTCACCCCTCGATATCGCCATTTATTGGTACCCGATGCTGAAGGAAACTTTCATATCTCCCCGGATGTACTGGAGCGATTCCGTATGTTGACGAACAGACCGAAACGTAAGCCGCACCGTGCGGGCTCAACTGGTATACCCCTTACAGAAGCTGCAAGTACCCAAAGCGAGTATGATAAACTTCTGCGGGCAATCAGCCAAGGAAAAGTGAGGACAACACTAAGGGGAAAGCGTCACTTGATAACACGCGATGAATACCAGAGATTCCGTAGGGAAAATGGCCTTACGGGATTACCTCCCAATGGTACCATCTATCAGTCAAGCAAACACAGGAATGGAAACACAAGTATTTAGCAGCAAGTATCAAGTATTAAGGCATAAAGTTAAATACCATATAAGTAATACTACTATATGAGGGGCAGGGAGAAATAAAACGTTGACCCCTTCCCTACCTTACTCTCCACCCCTATTTGCCCTTTATGACGTTTGATGATCTCGGAAGAAATATAGAGCCCCAAACCTACTCCTGAAAGAAATTGATCACTTGTCTGCCCCTGCCCTCTAAAAAATCGCTCGAACACCCGGGAAAGCTGGTGTTTGGGAATACCGAGACCAAAATCCTGTATGCTGACTATCACATTTCTCCTTTTTACTTCGGTTTTTACAATAACTTTATTACTCTGAGGAGAGTATTTGATCGCATTCATCAGAAGGTTCTCCAGCACCTGATGTAAACGATTCCGGTCCGCGGATATTTTTTGATGTATGGTATTTTTTTTCAGAATGGTGTGAGTGGTAGTGATCGCCTGGTTATCTTCGATCACCTCGGTCATAAGATTATCGATATCAAACTCTGTCTTGTGAAGCATCAACTTCCCTGCCTGAATTCTTGTTACATCCAGAAGATCATTAATAAGGCCCGTAAGCCGATCTATGTGTTGCTGCGTCTTTTCCAGATATCGATAGGTACTACTCTGTTTTTTATTTTCAAACTGCCGGCATAAGATCTGAATAAATGCTTTGATACTGGTTAAGGGCGTCCGGAGTTCATGGGAAGCGATTGACAGAAACTCATCCCGCATCTCTATCGCTTTTTGTGCCGACTGATACAATCGGGCATTATCTACAGCCACTGCGGCACGCCGCGCAAGATCCTCAGCCAGCACCAGATCTTTCTTATTATATGTCCGGCTGTGCTCGACCGCGACTAAGGTAATCGCTCCCATGGTACGATCCCATACTTTGAGCGGCACCGCCAGGAATGATGTTGGTTTGAGTTTTTGGAGAATCCGGTAGTGTTCGTTATTTGCGGTAATATTCCGCAGGAAATTCTGAGGAATCCGGGGAATCATGCGCGACTCGCCTTTTTTCGTCACTTCCAAAAGCGGATGAGCAGTCTTCGGATGAGGAGGAAACTTGTCAAGCTGCTGAAAATACTCTCTCAGTTTCGGATCTTTATGATTTATTACCACTCGATTATAAGAACCATCCTCCTCAATAAGATCAATCACGCAAAAATCTGCAAGGTATGGCACAATAAGGTTTGAAAGATTAGTAAGGGTCGTCTCGTAATTAAGCGATGACGAGAGTATCGTACTTGCCTCAACGATAAAATGCACTTCCTCTTCCGTCTGTTTCCGGATAATGGCAAATGACAGAATAGCAGCAATCGCCTGGAGAAAATTGAGATCATCGTGGCTGAAGTTCCGGTGTCTTTTCGTATGCACGCCAAGTACGCCAAATGGCTTTCCTTTACCATAAATGACCGTACTCATCCCGCTTTTTATATCGTGATTGATAAGAAGTGATGGGCCCGTAAATCTCTTTTCGTTGGGCAGATCTTTTACGATGACTGGCCGTCTACATATAAGCGTATAACCAGCTTGTGATAACTTACCAGCATCGACGGTGGTTTTATTCACAAGAATATCCTTGCGCCAACCGATTCCGGCGCGCAAAATAAGTCTTTTCCTGTCTGGCATCAACTCCAACACTTTTGTATACTCAACATCCAGTACTTGCGCTAAGTATGCCACTGACTCATGCATCAGTTCCTCCAGGCCTATTCCTTGGAGCGCCTTGTGTCCAAGTTCGGCAACCGCCGCCTGCTGCTGCAGTCTGATTTTTAGAGTTTCTTCTGTCTGTTTTCTACCAGTGATATCACTTAAGTTCACGAGTAGTCCTTGCTGAAATGGAAATGCCTGTACCCCGTACCATCGTTTATGCGGTGCGTAATAGGAGGCAAAAGCAATTGACCGTTTCTGCTGTAAAGCCTCGCGGTACTTCTCGTAAAACTCAGTGTTTTTGAAGTCTGGAATTTCTGTAATAATATTTTTGCCGATAAGCGCGTGTATTTTTTTGCTGATAAACTTTTGCGCATAGCGATGGATATATACGAAGTTCAAGTTCTGATCCAGTATGAAAAACGCATTGGGAATTCTTTCCAGAAACTGGATAATTTGGGGAGTTATGGCAACGGTTGTTTTCATCTTGAGTCTTAAAATATATACAATAAGGAAAAAAGTATCTCAATTATACAAGCATCACTACCTTACCTTAATCTTAAATTTAAGAATATCTTATTTCGTCAATGTAAAGAGGCGGTAAAAAAACAGTCAAAAATATGTAAATAATAAGATGGGGAATAAAGTGAATCAATATAAAATTGTTGCTATAATGAATACTCTCTATGCGCAAAATTTTGAGTGTGTTCTTCGTTTTTATCGTCATTACTTTCGGATATCTTAGCTACAATCGCTTTTTCCACCGCACTGTTTCTCCATTTCGCGGTACATCGCAACAGGACATGGATGAAGGCGGACCGGAGCAAAAGATACATCCGCTTTCAATTGAATCGCTCCGAAATGGTGAGTATCCGGGAAGCGACATCATCATTGAACAAACCCTTGACCCCGGCGTAAATTATAACCGATATATTGCTTCGTATAAATCTGAAGGATTGAAAATATACGCGCTGCTTACCATTCCTCAGGAACATCCTTCGACAAGTTCAGGACAAGGGAAACCATCTGCTGGCTGGCCGGTAATTATTTTTAATCATGGGTATATCCCGCCGGCAGAGTATCAAACTACCGAGCGGTATATCGCATATACCGACGCTTTCTCCCGAAACGGATACATCCTGTTTAGACCGGATTATCGGGGTCATGGCAACTCCGAGGGACAGGCAACCGGCGGGTATGGATCAAATGCGTATACAATTGATGTTTTGAACGCAGTTGCTTCGATCAAAAAACTCAAGGACCCCTCTGATAGCAAAGCGCTCATTGCAGATAGTAATCGTATCGGCATGTGGGGACATTCAATGGGCGGACAGGTAACACTCCGGAATATGGTTGTCAACAAGGATATCAAGGCGGGAGTGATCTGGGCTGGTGTTGTCGCCTCTTACCCTGATCTTATCAATAACTGGCGACGACGGCCTTCTATCAGTCCTTTTCCACCGGGCAATATCGCACGGGGATGGAGACAGGCGCTCATTGAACAGTATGGCGACCCGGTGAAAAACCCTGCTTTCTGGAATAGTCTTTCCGCAAATTCCTATCTCAAGGATATATCCGGTCCGCTACAACTGCATCATGGAACTGCCGACACCTCGGTACCGATCAACTTTAGCGAAAAACTGGCGGAACAAATGAAAGCCGCTGGAAAAGAAATTGAGCTTTACACTTACCCTGAAGATGATCATAATATAAGTAATTATTTTAATACCGCGATCCAGAAATCGGTGGAGTTTTTTGATAAACACCTTAAGTAATTGAGAATTCAGACTTAATAACAGGACTTACGCACTTTCCTGTCATTGCGAGGCTATGAAGTAGCCGTGGCAATCCGCCAACTGGCGAATTGCTTCTCCCACCGAGGCGGGATCGCAATGACAAACTAAAGTTAAATTAAGAATGTAGAATTCTTGATTCTCAATTCATTCTGAACTTTGAATTCTTAATTCTGAATTAATCTCATAGAAAGGGGTGATAGAAATGGAGGAAGAAACAGAAAACACGAGTAGACTCAATCCAATTATGATCGCCGCTGTTATTATTGCCGTCATTGCCATCGGGGGATTTTTCTTCGCGCGAACAAGCACCAAGACTGCGCAACCGGAGCAAACGACACAGCCGACTACCCGACAAGCTTCTCCTGATGCCTCAACGATAGGAAGTGAAGTGAAAACAGTTGCTATTGAAGCGGGAGCTTTTTATTTCAGTCCGAAAGAGATCCGGG
>CAZHGF010000013.1:11240-14941 GCA_964531945.1 uncultured Gammaproteobacteria bacterium
AAAGCCAAACCAAAAAAAGGTGAGAAAATAAAGATTGTCCTAACGGCAAAAGATATGATGCATAATTTCAACATTGATGAGCTCAAGGTTCAGTCGCCGACTGTGAAAGCTGGTGAGACAACATCGGTTGAGTTTACCGCGGATCAACCGGGGGAATATGAATACTATTGTTCGATCGGCCAACACCGAGCCAACGGACAGGTCGGGAAGCTCACTGTGGAGTAAAATCATATCAAAAAGAGCTTAATTATGCTTCGAGTAAAGTGAGTGAAACGAACGGAATCGAGAAGTTTCACTCATAGGTTCTCGACTTCCCCCTCGCCTTTGGCGGGGTTCGCTCGAACAATAACAAGAGACAGAACAATGTTCTGTCTCTACATTAAAGATTTTTGAATTTTGATCTGCTCGCCTCGCGATGAAGCTAGCCATTTTGATTTTTAATTTTTGATGTTGGATATTATTCTATGGCCTCAGTGCGTCCTGCGCCTTTTTCATGTTTTTGTTGTAAAGCAGAGCTTTTTCAAATTCCGATCGCGCGGCATTGTAATTGCCCTGTTTCTTATAGATTTCACCACGAAGAAGATATAACTCTGAAAATGCCCGATTGTGATTGTTCAAAATTCTGTCAGTAATCGTAAGCACTTTTTCCGCGTTACCAAGTGCGAAGTAGGCTTGAACCGGTTCTATTTGGTACCACAGAGTACGGAATGGAAGTTTATTCTCTACTTTCTCAAACTCCTCAACCGACTGCTGAAAGTCGCCAATATTATAGAGCGCTACTGACAAGTTGAATCGAGCGTAAACATCATCAGGATTTTGATCAAGTTCCCGCCGCGCGTTCTCTTCAGCCTTTTTCCATGCTATTTTATTGTCTTTATCTTCTTTGAGAATCGCTTCCGCGATCTGCTGTTTTTCTTCCGGCACTAATACCAGGTACTCATAATTAAACTTTTTCCATAAGTTATGAAACTCGTCATATGAGTATCGTAAATTACTTCCCTGGAGAGAATCATCCTGAATAATCTCCCGCTTCGTATCATCGTACCCTTTTACAATGCGATAATGACCGATGTCTTCATCCGTTTTTAACCAGGTTCTGGTGACTACAGGGATATCATAGGTAATAAATAATTTTATCTTTTCTCTATCTCCATTGGGGCGGTGGTAGGGAATGAGACCATATTCTTTTGACTTTTCCGCAAGCTCGGCAAGGGTCACTGATTTGTCATCATTGTCTCCTTGCGGGTTTTGGTAGGGCCTCAAATCCTCACCCAATTTCTGCTGGCTTTCACGCACTCCATAATAGGACAGCGCCATAGAAAGAGCAGCTGGTCCGCAGTTATTGAAGGTCTGAAATACATGGTAACTGTTTTCGAGGATCTTTTGCGGTGGTGGCGACACAAGAGAAAACTTAGGTGTTGGCGAAGGACTTGATGTAATAGCACTGAGTGAAACGGGTGACGAGAGAGATGTGCCTTCTTTTGGCAGGAGGAAAGCTGCTCCAATCACAAGTCCCATCAGGAGAAAAATTATATACCGCATATTATTATTTTAGCAGATTATTACTTGCTAAAGTATGGTAGAATGATGATAGATTTGCTATCATGATACGCATACTTATCGGTTTTATACTTATTCTTATTATTGTCGGTTCTTTCATTCATAAACACCTCACTCAAAAACAGGCTGATATTCTCTCTTCTCAAGTCAAACCCTCCTACTGGTTTCTTCTCCACCGGAAATCAAATGTTGAGCATCTGTATTTTGGAAATCCCGGAGAAAAGGAAAACAGCAGGCTCGTAAAAATGTTTACCGTAAAAACCGGCATCCCTGGAGAAAAACCTACTCCTCTCCCTCACCTTCTCAATCGGGAATACTGGCGGGTAGTTGACAAAATGGAAACGTTTGACAATCCAGAGACTGCTCCCTACTTTCTGATGCTTGACATACCGGTTTCAGATGAAGAACCATTTGGTCCCACTCCCTATCTTGAATGTAATGGTCAGTGTGACTGGATCCTCCCTGGCTCGTTTGGTCTTCACGGCACTGGCGATGATCCGACAAAGTTATCTGACGAGAGTCCGGGCAGCTCCGGATGCGTCCGCCACGACGATAACGATATTACGTTTCTTTATTATCTTTTGAGTCCGAAGGAGGAAGAGATAAGATATTATGTAAAGGATATCTAACGTTAAGTTCACCGTCAATGAATTCCACCTCCGAAGTGGAATAAACCTTTACAACAATCTAAAATGAAGAGTAGCGATATTCACGGCGAGTATTTTTTAAGGACTTCTTGAGGGTTTTTGGTCGCTTCCATTTCTTTCCGTATTTTTGTTCCTTCATAAATGTCCCGTTTATAATATGGAACTCGTTTGACGGAGTAGCCTGCCCGTTCAAATATCTCGTTCACCCATTCGTTATTTCCAAAAACGATATCAATATACCCTGCTTTTTGAATCGTCTCCTGGAGCCACTTTTCATCACTCGGATCGTCATTGATGCCGATAATTGGTTGCACCGCGTCAGTGAGATGGTTTTTTTTTAGGGCTTCAGTAATACTCTTTTTCCGCTCCTCGAAGCTAAAGGGATTGTTTTCGTCACGCACGTTAATACTACCGATACCAATAATTACTACATCAACTTCACGGAGTGCGGTTTTTATCAGATACAGATGACCTTTATGAAATGGTTGAAATCTGCCGACAATGAGGCCGATTTTCTGTTTCATGCTTACTATTGTACCGTACTCTATTTGCTGGAAGATACTATTCAGGTTATTACACCCCTGGGGTGATAGAGACAACTATGGCAGTCTAGATATTATTGATAACAATGAGACTGTCACAACCTTCTCCTCCACTCCCGGGGTGGAATGGAGTATAATATCGAGATGAACCTTTCAATCGGTATTGTCGGGCTTCCGAATGTCGGCAAATCGACACTATTTAACGCCTTACTGAAAAAACAGGTGGCGCATGCTGCCAATTATCCGTTTGCGACGATTGAACCAAATGTCGGGGTCGTGGAAGTGCCGGATGAGCGGCTGCCGGTACTTGTTGACATTGTAAAAACACAAAAAACAGTTCCTGCAATCGTGGAATTTTACGATATTGCCGGACTTGTCACCGGAGCTTCACAAGGAGAAGGATTGGGAAATAAGTTTCTATCCCATATCCGCGAAGTCGCAGCGATTGTCCATGTAGTGCGTCTTTTCGATGACAGCGATGTGGTACACGTACAGGATACGGTTGATCCGGTACGAGATATTCAGACCATTGAAACCGAACTCCAGCTTGCCGATTTAGCTACATTAGATAAACAGCCCTCCTCCGCTAAAAGCTCCGGTGGGGCACGGAGGGAACCGAATATGAATGCTTCCAAAGACGAAACCGCCACCTACGAGGTGGTAAAACTGCTGAAAGAACAGTTAAACAAAGGAGTCTCTGCTCGGAATGTACCGCTTGACTCTGAGCGCTTGTCGCTCGTCAGACATCTTAATCTTCTCACCATGAAACCGGTCATTTATGTATTCAATGTTTCGGAGAAACAGCTTGAAGACCGGGAAACAATTGAAAAAAACATCGAAGAGGTATTGAAAAAGGTTCAGAGCTCATCGTTCATAGTTCATAGAACTATAAACCAAAACACCCCGCCTGACGGCACCCCTCTTCAAAAGAAGGGAACCGCGATGAACTCTG
>CAZHGF010000014.1:0-6736 GCA_964531945.1 uncultured Gammaproteobacteria bacterium
ACTGGAAAAATGAAGACAATCTATGGGTTGCAACTGCTAAGGCTTCTCCCTCCGACCCGAAAACGCACAATAACATGGGAGATGTGTACTTTCGGCATAAAGACTATGAGAAGGCCGCTATGGAATTTTCAACCGCGATTAAATTGAAACCCAATTATGCAGACGCATACCATAATTTAGGAAACACTTTCTACCATATGCAAAAATACAATGAAGCTGTTGCAAGTTATCAAAAAGCTCTCAGCATCAACCCGAATATATGGCAGTCGTATCAGAATATCGCAATTATTTACTTTAACCATAATAACTTCGAAAAAGCGAGAGAATATATGGACGGGGCAGTTAAATTACAACCAGCTAATGCTCAATTACTTTTAAATTTAGGAGTCATTTACAATAATCTGGGTAATAAACAAAAAGCAAAAGATATTATTATGAAAGCTCTCGAAATTGATCCAATGAACGCGTTTGGGAAAAAACTTCTTGAGCAGAGTAAGTGATCATTACCGGAGTTAAAGGTTCACGGCGCTGTCCGCGAGTTTTACCGCGCTTTTTTCAGCATCGACCGAGGTTTTTGGAGTAAAAAAGTGCTTAAATAGTTTTATTGTCGCGTTTTTCCAGAACACCGGTGAAGCATAATTCACTTTTGTTTGATTCGGATCAAAATCTAGGAGATGCCCAATCAGTTTCTTCCCCATATAAAATAGATACATAAAATCATGCAAACTTCGGATGCCAAGAACCTTCCTCATAATATATTGTGGTGTCATAAAGCAGGAGTATAATTCTTGTTCAAGCTCGTATATTTTTTCTACCGGGAAAGGAGTTTTCATCACAGCCCGTCTCATATCAAAATCTTCGTAGTCATCGGTGAGAAGCCATCCTTTCTCTTTACATTCCTTATAGAGAGGGGTACCGGGATACGGAATGACAATTGTGGCCTGCATAGTCTCGTAATACCCTTTTTTAAACGCGTATTTTGCTATCTCAATCGTTCTTCGCGCATCTTCGTAGGTTTCCCAAGGGTATCCCAGCATTATAGTTATATGGGGGTCTAAACCTGCTTTTTTGGCCATTCTTGGCCCATTGATCGCGTCTGCTTCTTTGGTACCCTTATCAAGCTTATCAAGGGTTTTCTGATTTCCCGACTCCATTCCATAGAGTATAAATCTGAATCGAGCTTTGCCCAATAAATCATAATATTCTTGGTTTAAGGCATTGAATCTCATATTGATACCATAACGAACCTTTTTATGATAACCGCTTTCAATGAGTAGTTGGCAGAACTTTTTGAGTTTTGGCCCAATCATAAAAGTACCAGCATCATCGAAGATTTCCTTTATACCATAGTTATCAACAACATGTTTTACTTCGGCAAACAGTCTTTCGGGTGAGAAACTCCGGTATGATCCTAATGGATTAATAGTATGATCCCATACGCAGAATGTACACCGATTCCACCAGCAATCACGTCCACTGTACATATAAGTAGCAGGGGTATATTTATAGTTACCATTTTCGTACGCGTAAAGATACCATTTGGTAAGATCTCGATCCACAAATGGCAATGAATCTAAGTTGTGTTTTAAAGAAGCTGGGCCGCTGTTATGGATTTTTTCGCCGCTTTTCAGGGTGCTTGTCCCTGCCGGTTTCGCCTTTATATCTTTATTGCTTGATCTCCAGTAGACTCCTCCTTCGAGTGGTTCTCCTTTATAGATATGATTCAACAAATTGACTACGACAAAGTCATAATCACCACCGGTGATCGCATAATCAACCTTACTATTTTCAAATAACTCGAGGGGTAAATAGGTCACGTGGTCCCCTACCCAGATGAGTTTTAAGCTTGGAAACCGTTTTTTTAAATCATTTATTTGTTTCCAGTGTGTTTTGACAACGGGAGATTTGGTTTCAACCAACAAGTAGTCTGGGTTTGCTGCTCTTAATTCAGCTATCCATTCCTCATACTTTTTTTTCTCAGAAATTCCATCCATCCAGTAGACGGTATACCCTTTGTCTTTGAGATTAGAAGCAGCGTATGCCGGAACCATGGGGTAAATATAGGTAGGCGCATTAAAATATTGAAACTGTCTATTCTGGGAAAGAAGTGGCGTTCCTTTTTTTGACTCAATAGGGGCGTAACCAACGATTACTCGAATGTCTTTAGTGCGTTTAATCTTTTTCCCCTGGGTATTTTCTGTCTTCACAAGGTTGGATGTCAGATCATTCTTATGTGCCATGTACGATCAGTATTACAAATTGCAACTGGAATGTCAATATTTAATAAGCGTTAAGCGAAAAGCGTCAAGCGTTAGTACTAATGACAAATGACAAAGCTCAAATGACAAGTCAAATCCAAATACTAAAGTTCAAATGATTACCTTTGGCATTGGGATTTTGATAGTTGATATTGATTGGTATCTTTGAATTTTGTCATTTGACTCATACGCTAATTAACCTGCTTCTATATATGCTAACTTCCTTATAGTATTATTCTTTGGGATAAATCTTTTTTTCTTTCTCAAACACCTCTATAGCAAGAACCGGACATGAAACCGCCGCTGCCACTATTTTTTCGAGTTTATCCCATTCGCCTTGCTTAATAATTGCAATATTCTGGTCGTCAATATCAAATGTTGCCGGCGCGTAGACCGTACAGGTAGCGGCCCCAATACATAGCTTTCGATATATCCTGATTTCTATATCCCCTTTTTTCACAATTTCAATATCATCTAGAGCCATATATATGTTTTTGTTGATTTAGCGCTCTAATATAGCCATGAATAAACATTATACCATAAATGATATGGGTGAGAAGAAGGGTCAGCACCGCTCCACCAGCGATAAAGACGTTGTGAGTGTTGATAAGCGCGGACAGAAACAGGTAGAGTTCTCCCACAGCATATAATAATGCTGGAAGAGTAAGCAGAATATACAGAAAATGCGGCAAGTTCAGTACTTGCTGTGCCATTAATAATATGAGGAAAGATATTATGTACAAAGTGAAAATAGCAGGTATCAGATAGGTAAATCTTTGAGAGTTATTATCTCCTTGTCCAAAAAAGGCTCCTCTATGAAACCCATAATTTGCATGCTGTCGCAAGAAATCCTTTAGCCTTGTTCTTCTATGATGATAAATTGCCACAGAAGGGTCATAATATATCTTCTGGTTTTCTTTATATACAATATCATTACATAATTTACTATCTTCTCCTGGCCAGTACTCGGTATGAAAGCCACCAATTTTCTCAAATATTGATTTATTAACTAAGAAATTCATAGAAGGGTAATCATCGACATATCGAGCAGGTTGTCTCATAAATCGATAACTGTATCCCCCACTCCCTATTTTTGTTTTTAATACTTCATCAAATATTTTCTCCCAGATATTTGTTTTTTCCGGGAGTAATCCCGGTCCACAAACCGCTGCTACTTTTTTTTGTTGAAAGATTGCTACCGCATTTCGCAGCCAGCTGTTTGTCGGATACGCATCATCATCAATAAACGCAATAATTTTCCCTTCCGCGTGCTTAACACCAATGTCTCTTTTTTCTGCAGGTCGCGTTACTTTTCCTGTTGGAATGATACGTAACCATTTATAAGTTTTTAATAATTCGAGATCATATGGAGTATGGGTGTTTGGTAAGACTATTACCTCAAAATTTTGATAACTTTGCCTATCAATCAGAGGAAAATTCTCATGAAGTAAGTAATAATTGATTTCTTTTACAGGAATAATCACTGATACCTTTTGAGGCATAGTTTTGGGAGACATAAATACTATCTTAGAATTTTAAAATGTTTCGGAATTGAGTTCTTTTCCGGTGCTTTTTTATAGTATCCAAGAAAGTTCTTCCGGTAAAAAATCGCTAAAGTATCGATTATTATATGTATAATCGATTTTATTGTTGCGGCTGAAGTCATGTTTCCTACAGTATAGTCTAACTTTATAGGGGCTTCATATATACGACTAAAACCAAGATTATCTGCTACAACAAGCATTTCTAAATCGCCCGCAAATTTTTTCTCGACCATACGAGGGAGAACTTTTTGAAGCACCTGTTTTTTAAATATTTTGATACCTGCTTGAGTATCGTGTACTCTAATACCAAACAAAAGTTTAACCAGATAATAGTATCCAAAGCTTAAAACTTTACGTTCAATTGGATAATTGACGTGTGATGCAAGATGTCTTTTTGAACCGACAATTATATCCGCGTTATACCACTCCATATGTTCTAATAACATGGAAATGCCATTCGGATCTATTTCCATTCCCGCGTCAATAAACATAACATAATCACCTTTAGCTTCGTTCATGCCGAGACGTATTGCGAGACTTTTGCCAAGGTTTTCTTTTAAACCGATGCATTTGACTCTATCAATCCGGGATTTTTTTATTTTGGAGAATGATTTATCTAAGATTCCATCAACAACCGCAATGATTTCATAATCATAACGGATATTGTCCAGTACAAGTTTGAGCTGTCTTAGATTATCAACAATAGTTTTTTCCTGCTTATATACAGGGACTATAAGACTCAAAAAATGTGAGTCGATTTTTGTATCCATGATAACGACGATATTATACTTTATTCAATGACTTCTTCTCCCTCAAATGAGATATCATCGTTTGATGGTGGTGATGAATTGGTATCAGGAGATCCTGATGTTGTTTCAGGAGGTACAAACTTAAATGACGTAATTATTTGCTTATAGACACTTTTCCAAAAATCCGGATTAGTTGATAGATCGGCTGAAATTGTAAATAATACGCCTTTATCGAGTGCTCCGGTGACTATATTTGAACTCGATACAAGCTCAACGGCATTCATATCAGCAATTTTCAATTTTTGAGCTTCATGAGAGGCAGTCTTATATTTGCTTATCCATTTATCCAATGATGTCAGACTGCTTCCTACGACTTCAAAGGTAGTTTTTCCAGATGAGTTTAAACTCGTGAGCTCAAGGAGTGAATAAATATTATCATCCTTCACTGATTTTTTCTTAACAAGGACATCACCGCTGTAGCTAAATTTAAAACCGGAAGGATCAACATATTCCTTAAGCGAAGGTGTTTGTGGAGCAGAAGAAGGTGATGGTTGCGAGTTACCTTGCATGCTACTTTCATCTGAATCATTTTGACTAGTGATTAAGATAAAGGCAATAACACTGAGTGAAAGAGCGAGTATTACAATCACAATGATTTTTTTCATTTTGACTATTGTAATGTCTATCGGTAGTATGATACTATAAATAATATGAGAAATGCAATATGTATGATGAGTATACTAATTTCATTCTTCATAATCATGCCAGCACGCACTCATGCTGCCAAAATCTTACCTCGTTTTCAATCATCAGGCGGAAAAGTTGCACCAAAAAAAGCTTCAGGCGGTAATAGCGTTTACTCATCAGTACGACTTCGGGGTGATCGAAAGGCATTAAATGTAAGTTTTAGTAATCTTGGAGCGGCTCGGGATATCACTTACATCCTCACCTACCAAACCAATGGTAAAGATGAAGGGGTTAGCGGGTCAGTGGATGCTTCAGGCGGGAGTGCAACAAGAGAGTTGCTGTTTGGAACTTGCTCTTCGGGCGTATGTCGGTACCATAGTGGTATTGCGAACATGCGTTTAGAGGTGAGTGGAGAACTTACCAGTGGAAAAAAGTTTGTAAGGCGGTACAAAATCAGAGTCTGATTTCTATCTCCACTGAGTTTTGATATAAAATCCCACATACAGAACCGCTACTATAATGGCAAAATACGTATTCAACATAATGACCGAAATAAGACTACGTTCAATAAAAAAGAGACCAAGAATATAAAAGCAAATACTTACGGGGAGTATCAGTACTCCAAAGCTTTTCTTCGCAAGGAAATAGTTATTCATAAGCAGGGTAGCTGCATATACTGCGCCGAAAATACTCGCATAGGAAAGATAGGGAATGACAGCTACAAATTTAGAACCGAAAAACACATCAATAATTAAATGTCCAAAGTAGCGATAAGCAACATAGTTACTAGTGGAAAGTAGCAACAGCAAGAATAATGTTACGTAAAGAGTGGTATTTTGATTCTTATTTTTTTGTGCTTTTGAAAAATATATTAAACTCACACTCATAATAGGTCCTATGAAGTAAAGTATTATTTTAGAGAACAATGACCATGAGCTATAAATACCACTTTCAGTAGCAGAGAAGAATTTTTTCACAAACATAATATCGATATTCCCAAAAAGAGATACAGCAAAAATGGATAATGATGTTATGATAAATTGCTTATTGGTTACTATCGTAATTAACCTTTTATTTATCTCAATAGTACGCGTATGATTTTCTTTTATTCGGTTTTTTAGTATATACATGCTTGCGATCAGGGGAATGATTATGGCAAATAGGAAAAATATCAGAATAACACTAATTGATTTTAACCAAAACAGAGCGATGAGTGCTCCGACTAAACGCAGCAGAGTGCCAAGAATTCCAAAAATTGATGAGGTAAAGAACATGCTGAGACCTTGGAGTGCTGCTCCGTAAAATGAACCGGTAAAAGACAGGAGAATGATAGGTACCAAGAAAAGAGAGGTAGTAGAATTCAGGTTAGTGAGTTGTGGTATAAAGGGTATACCCACCACCATTGGTATGGTTAAGAACCACCACTGTGTTATTTTCTGCCAGAAGTATCTCTCAAGAGAATAGGTATAACTTAACTGATTTTTACCTGACGATGCAA
>CAZHGF010000014.1:6746-14433 GCA_964531945.1 uncultured Gammaproteobacteria bacterium
CAATCTTTTGAATAAGAATAGTGGTTATTATCGTGATAGGAAGTGAGGTTACTGAAATATAAGAAAAGAGCGCGGCAATTTCTCCGTATCCATCAGGTCCAAGAGCTCTTCCGGTAGTTATGTTAACAAAATAATTCAGAATGTTGCCAATGAACGCCGCAATTGTTAAGATGACACTGCCTTTAAAAAGTTCATTACTCCACAATTTATTTAAAACAAATTTCATACGAGTTAAGTATACTAAAAGGATTTCTCGGATATATTAATCTTGTGTTTTAAAATATCAAATGTTAAACTAACGTTTTACATGAAAAACCACTTTCATTTTAATGATGTTATTATTACTGGATCAATAGCATTTGATGAGATTATGGACTTTCCTTATGAATTTAAGGACTTCATTGATCCAAATAAACTCCACCAAATTAACGTATCTTTTGCGGTAGACCGTCTGGAAAAGCAAATCGGCGGTACTGGTACTAACATTGCGTATAATCTTCATTTGGTTTTATCAAACCCTTCGCGCATGAAGCTATTTGCGGCAATTGGAAGAGATGGAAATCAATTCCTTGAATGGATGAAATCTCAAGGAATGAAGACGAATTATATCTTGGTTGATAAAAAGTTATATACTGCGACCGGAAAAGTAATCACCGATAAAAAAGACAATCAGATATGGGGATTTTATTACGGTGCGTGCGCGAGAGGGAAAGATATCAATCTTTTAACTCACCTAAAAAAAACTACTCTACTCGTTATCGCGGCCAATCATCCAGATGCCTTTTTAAGTTATCAAAAAGTTGCAATACAAAAGAAAGTTTTATACCTCTACGATCCAGGTATGGCTTTAACCTGGATTAAAGATCCTGATTTGCGAAAAGGACTTTTTAATAGCGCGTGGCTTGTAGGGAACGATTATGAAATCGGTCAAATCTTAAAAAGATTACATATAACCATTGAAAAACTTATAGCTCAAAACATAGCTGTTGTTACAACTCTTGGTGATAAAGGAGTCATCTATAGAGATCAAGAGAATTTTTACCGCGTTCCGGGATATAAAATAAAACGAGTTATTGATCCAACAGGCGCGGGTGACGCGTGGCGAGGAGGATTTATTGCTGGTATTATGGAAGGCAAGTCGATTCCAGAATCATTGAAGTTAGCAAATGCTACTGCAAGCTTTGCCGTAGAGTCCTATGGTACGGTGAATCATAACCCAACAAAAAAAGAAATCCTGAAGCGGGTACAGTCATTACCTATTGTTAATAATTAACTTTTTCCTTATGAAATATCATATAAAAGATATCTCCCTGGCGAAAGAAGGAAAGTATTTGATTGCTTGGGCGCGACGGGACATGCCGGTATCACCGCTTATTGAAAATAGATTTAAGAGAGAGAGGACTCTCAAGGGAATAGTACTGGCTGCTTGTCTCCATGTTACCTCAGAAACGGCAAATCTGGTAGTAACATTAAAAAATGGAGGAGCCGAAGTCATTTTATGCGCCTCTAATCCGCTTTCTACCAATGATGCGGTTGCTGCATCTCTCGTATCCGATTACCATATTCCTGTTTACGCCATAAAGGGAGAAGATAATAAGACCTATTATGAACATCTCAATGCGGTTTTGGACTATAAACCGAATCAGACAATGGATGATGGCGCTGATCTTGTGGGATTGCTCCATACAAAACGGACTGATTTACTCAATAATATAGTAGGCTCAACAGAAGAAACAACAACCGGTGTTATTCGTCTTCGTGCAATGGAGAAAAGTAAGGCCATCAAGATTCCCGTCCTTGCAGTAAATGATAATATGACCAAACATATGTTTGATAACCGCTATGGAACCGGTCAATCCACAATTGATGGTATTTTACGGTCGACTAATATTCTTCTTGCCGGAAAAACATTTGTGGTATGTGGATACGGTTGGTGTGGAAGAGGGGTTGCCATGCGCGCAGCAGGTATGGGCGCTCATGTTATTGTCTGTGAAGTGGATCCAGTTAAAGCATTAGAAGCCAAAATGGACGGTTATATGGTAATGCCTTTAAGAAATGCGATAAAAAATGCCGATCTCGTCTTATCTGTTACTGGAAACAAGCATATTATTGATGGAGAGCATATGAAAATAGCAAAAAATGGAGTAATACTAGCACAGGCAGGTCATTTTGACGTTGAAATTAACAAGGACGCTTTGAGAAAAATGGCAAAAAAAGTTACAAAAATACGTACCATGGTTGATGAATATGATCTCGGGAGCAAAAAGATATACGTCCTTGCTGATGCGCGACTGGTAAATCTGGCTGCCGCAGATGGGCATCCGGCATCGGTCATGGATATGAGTTTCGCTGGTCAAGCTTTAGCTTCTGAGTATATGTGGAAGAGAAAAGGAAAACTGGCAAATAAAGTTCATACCCTTCCGGAGAAACTTGACAGACAAATTGCGATGCTGAAACTAAAAAGTGAAGACGTTAAGATAGATCGTTTAACAAAAGAACAAAAGAAATATATGGTTTCGTGGGAAGAAGGGACATAATGGATAAAATATCAAAATCTCGAATGCGTATTTTAAGAAATGCGTCAAGCTCAACGAAGTCTCTTTTATAGAGAAGCGCTCATGCCCCGCGTGACATTTCTTCAAAAAACGCATTTTTCGATCCTTTTTTTGTATAATTCTTGTGCTTATGATTAAAGTAGGTATCTTGGGTCTTGGAAGTTTTGGATACGCACTCCTTAAACATCTCGATAGAAAAAATACCTCTGGGGATTTTGTTCTCTCTGGATACGCAAGAAATGTAGAGCTCGTATTACAACTAAAAAAAAATAAAGTTCATCCTCTTTTTCCTCAATCCACTCCCCTATCTGAATCGGTGACTTTGACTTACAACTTAGAAGAGTTTTTTCTTCAATTAGACCGAGTGGTATTAGCCGTACCCTCGTCGAGTGTGGAACAGGTACTAAAAGAATGTGGTTCGCGAAGTAATCGTTTCATCCACATTGTTAATACTACTAAGGCACTTGAACCACAGTCAGGCAAAAGATTCTCAGATCTTGTATCTCAGATCTGGAATGGTAAGCAATATACGTATACATTTGTTGCCGGTGCAAATCTTGCCTCTGACCTTGTTGAAGGAAAATATATGGAAATGCATGTTGCATCAGCTGATGAGAAAGCAAGAAAAGTTATATCTGCCTTGCTAGAAAGTCCAACACTAAAAGCAATTCCCACGGCTGATTTAGCAGGAGTGGAATACGCATCTGCTTTTAAAAACATTATATCTCTCATTGCGGGCATAGTATACGGGAAAAATTTAGCAGATGATCAACAAAAGAAAATAATCAAAAAAGCTATGCAGGAAGCGAAGACCCTGATAACACACGAACTGAATGGAGATTCTGCTACCTTTACTGATGATAGTCCTTCTTGGGGACAGGATATACACTTAAGTTGTTACGGGAAAACACGGAATAGGCATCTTGGAATTCTCGTTGGTCAAGGTTACACAATCCATGACGCGCTGAATAAAATTGGCAGTACTACACTGGAGAGTATCAATACGGCCATCGTTTTGCCTAAGTTGACTGATTTATCCAGATATCCTCTCTTTTCATTTCTCTATCGCTTCCTCACGGAGTCAGCATCTCTGGATGGTATTCCTTTGTAGCAAATCTCGATAATTTTTAAGCATAAATGATATAATTTGTTACATTTATGGATACTATTCGCAACTTTGCTATTATTGCTCATATAGATCATGGGAAATCAACGCTTGCTGATCGGTTACTGGAAATTACTGGTATGGTTGGTAGCGGAGATCATGAAGATCAAATGCTGGATCGGAATCCTATCTCCCGTGAGAGAGGAATTACTATCAAGCTTGCTCCCGTAAGAATGAAGTACGCCTCTGGAGATGATAGATCTCAGATCTCAGATGTCAGATCACAGCGATCAGACATCAGGCATGAGGCATCTGGCATCGAGCAACTTCCTATCTACACCCTTAATCTCATTGATACTCCCGGACACGTCGATTTTTCGTATGAAGTGGATAGGACACTCGCCTGTGTTGAAGGAGTTATCCTCCTTGTTGATGCAACCCAGGGCATCCAGGCTCAAACCATCGCAAATGCCCACAAGGCGCTAGAAAAAAACCTGGTCATTATTCCTGCAATCAATAAAATTGATTTACCAAATGCGGATGTTGAAAAGGTAAAAAATCAGCTCGTTGATTTTCTTGGAGTTAGAAAAGATGAAATATTCGAGATATCCGCAAAGACAGGAAAGAATGTGAAAGAATTGTTACATGCCGTTATAGAAAAAATTCCTCCACCATTTTCATATGTTACTAACGAAACAAGGAATATTGATGGGTCCTCCTATCACTCATTAATTCCTTCGATAGACTCAAGGCAAGCCTCCTTGCTGTACACACAGAGTTTATCCCGAGCGAAGTCGAGAAAGGATCCCCTCATTCGTGACACCCATGAGAATCTGCGTCTTACTTCTAACATCAGACATCCGACATCTGCCATCTCTGTTCAAGCTCTCATCTTTGATTCTTACTACGATTCCCATAGAGGAGTGATTGCATTTGTCCGAAACTTTCACGGTAGTTTGCGAAAGGGATTAAAGGTGAAACTTGCCGTAAACAATATTATTTTCGAAGTAAATGAAGTTGGTGTTTTCACACCAGATTTACAAGAGACTCCGGATCTTCCTGCGGGACAAATTGGATATTTAGTCACTAATTTAAAAGATATTCATCAGGTCCGGGTTGGAGATACCATCGCTGGTGAAAAAGAAAGTACGCCACCCTTGGCGGGATATAAAAAGATTAATCCGATGGTATACGCATCAATGTTTACAACCGATACCAACGATTACCTCAACTTGAGTAAAGCTCTCGAAAAACTCTACTTAAATGATTCTTCACTGGAGTTTTCGCCTATTTATAGTCAGGCGCTTGGCGCGGGATTTCGAGTAGGGTTTTTAGGGTTACTGCATGCTGATGTTGTTCGTGAGCGATTAGAACGGGAGTACGGATTGGATCTGGTTCTTACTCCTCCCCAGGTTGAGTATAAGGTAGAAGAAGGTCAGTTTTTTGAGCCAATAGTGAAAATACTGATCATAACTCCAGATCACTATGTAGGAAATGTGCTTCAGCTTTGTGAGAAATACCGGGCACGATTTATCACTATGGATAACAAGAATCAAACATCTCTTTATTATGAAATACCGCTTGCCGAGATGGTTTCAGATTTTTATGATAATTTAAAAAGCGTTTCATCAGGATACGCATCTCTTGATTGGGAGTTTTTGCGTCATGAATCGGTCAAAGCTGATAAACTGGAACTGCTTCTTAACGGCGATCCGGTTGAGGAGTTTAGCGAGGTTGTAGTTTCAGAGCGTGCAGAAGAAAAGGGAAAGGAATTGACCGCAAAACTTCGAGAGATTATCCCCCGCCAACAGTATGAAATCAGGGTACAGGCCCGATATAAGGGAAAAATAATTGCTTCAGAACGGATTGCACCATTCAGAAAAGATGTACTGATAAAAAACAGTAAGGTCGTAGGAGCCGGAGATTTTGGGAGGAAGCGGAAACTATTGGAAAAACAAAAGGAGGGAAAGAAGAGAATGAAGATGATTGGTAAAGTTGAGATTCCCAAAGAGTCATTTCTCAAACTCTTTCGCAAATCATAACTGTTTTTGAAAATGATTGCTTCGTTGAAAAATCACCCCAGGGGTGAAATTATATCTACACCCTAGGTTATCATACGAAAATTATACTTCGATCCAATGGATGTTTTTGTCTTTTTTCATAAAGGAATACTGGCGTTTTGCATATTGACATTCCTTAATTCTCCATTTTTTGATAGCTTGTTCTTTTGTGATTTCGCCTTTCAAATATGCCATAAACTCAGGGTACCCATTTGTTTTCATACCAGGATCTTTTTCCGTATACCCTTCCTTTACCAGTTTTTCCACTTCCTCTACCGCGTCATGCTGTATTCTGTCTTCTATTTTTTTGTCAATAGCAGTATGAAGTCTTTTCTTATCTTTATAGTGAAGACCGAGGTACTCAATAGTAAGCGGCTCTCCAATTTTACTTTCAAGTAAAATACTGCCTGTATTCATTTGTGGAGATATTCTACCAGCTTCTGCCATTTCAATTCTTCTCATGAGTCGGCGAGGATTTTTCCAATCACTTTCATTTAGTTCATCAAACACTTCAGGGTTCAACTTTTGCAGGATGTCCTGCAATTCTGACACAGTTTTTAATGCCAGTTCGTGACGCAATTCCCAGTTCGGTTCTTCCTGTTTAATATTTTTCTGATAGAGAAGGTATTGGATATAAAAGTATGTTCCTCCAACAATAATTGGCGTTTTTCCCAAGGCAAGTATCTGTTTGAGGAGCGGTACTGTTAATTGTTCAAAATGATATGCTGAGAAAAATTGCTTTGGATCAACAATATCATATAACCATATCTTGATTGGCAGGTTATAGGTTTTAGGTTGTAGGTTATAGTAACCAATATCAAAATCACCAATTTTTTGTTTCTTATGAAATATGTGATTCGTTAAGTCTTTATTGGTAAGAATATTGAGTTTTTTATATATTTGTCGTGAATCGGCATTTATCAATTCTCCATTTTCTTCCCGAGCTTTTTTAAGTGCGAGTGAAGTTTTTCCGGTAGCAGTCTGACCGGTGATGATGACGACTTTTTTCATAAGCGTAAAGCGTTAAGCGAGAAGCGTCAAGCGTTGGTACTAATGTCAAATGACAAAATCCAAAGAATCAAATCAATATCAAATACCAAAATCTTAATGTCGAAAGTGATAATTTGAATTTTGTCATTTGACTCTTCACCTTTTACGCTACTTTTGAAGTTTCGCAGCTTGAATGACGTTGTTGTATAGGTAGAGTACGTCTATAGGGCCGACACCTCCGGGAGTGGGCGTATAGTAGCTGGCAATCTTGTCCATCTCTTTTTCATCGTAATCTCCACATAATACACCATTTTCTTTCCGAAGCCCTATATTTATAAGAATCACACCGGACTTTACATCTTCTGGCATTAATACCTTCTTACCGGTTGTGGTGATGATTATATCTGCATCGTGATAATAATCCTGGGGATTATAGGTTTGAGAATTAATATTTAAGAAGTTTATTTTTAATTCACTGAGAGTCTTACCAATTGGTCCTCCACCCGTAATGCCACGTCCAACGACGACAATTTTTTTATGTTTAAGCGCGTTTTTAAAAAAGGCTTTATCTTCTTCAAGATTTACGAGAAGTTTATCGTTTATTTTTTCATTATTAAAGATATATTTAATCATAGTCAGTGTCGCGAGCGCAATAGGTGGAGAGAACGGTGACTTCGCCTTATGTCCTTCAATTTCTTTTAAAAGTGGTAAAAAGTTATAAATGCTATCTGTTTGAATTTGAGAAGGAAGCGGCTGTTGTATCAGAATACCGGTGACTTTTTTATCAGCAGAGTGTTGCTTTAAAATGTGCGCGAATTCCTCAAATGATGGCGTCTTTTTTATATGCAAAAAAGTAAATCTTATTCCCAGCCGTTGGGCGGTTCTATTTTTGATTGCAACAAACGAAAGTTGCTCGGGAGAATCACCTACCAGGATGGCGACGAGGTGGGGAGTTATGGCTTTTTTTTTGAGTGCCG